>NZ_JBATKE010000142.1:0-34471 GCF_049669105.1 Eudoraea sp. | reverse complement strand
ATTTCAGGGCCATTCATATCCATGGTAATGACTCCCCCGGTTTTACCAAGCGTGCTGGGATCTGCATAGGTAAGATCCGGACTTATTTTCTCCCAGGATTGTCCGTCGTCGGTGGTTTTCCACACATGTTGCGAACAGGTATACATTACTTTTGAGTCCTGTGGGGCGAACATGATGGGGAAGGTCCATTGCCAACGCTCCGGAAGGGCATCCGCAGGTTCCCCGGAGAAAAAGCGCGGATATACCTGGATATCTCGTGTTTGCCCATTGCTTCTGTCATATCTGGTTAAGAGTGCGCCCTGGCTGCCGGCATAAAAAATGTCCAGATTGTCCGGGTGTTGGGTTATCCATCCACTTTCACCACCTCCAACAGCGTAATACCATCCATGATTAGGACCTCTTGCCTGCATATGCTCCCAGCCATCACTGGGCATTGCCAGGGTGCTGTTGTCCTGTTGGGCCCCTGCGACATGATAGGGCACGTCGTTTGTAGCCATTACATGATAAAACTGCGTGGTTACATAGTCCTGTTCTGTCCAGCTTTCTCCCCCGTTGATACTCACATTGCCACCGCCATCGTTCGAATTGATCATCCGATTTGGATTGTTAGGATCAATCCATAAATCATGATTGTCTCCATGTGGTACTTTGATGGTGGTGTCGAAGGTTTTTCCTCCATCCGTAGATTTATAAAACCCGGTATTCAGGCAGTACACCGTTTCCTTATCCCAGGGATCAGCGTAAATTCTGGAATAGTAAAAGGCACGTTGTCTTAGTTTACGTTCGTCATTAGTGCGTTCCCAGGTTAGGCCGGCATCATCAGATCTAAAAACGCCACCTTCATTAGCTTCTACAATGGCCCATACTCTGTTAGAATCTGCCGGAGAAACGGTAACCCCAATTTTTCCAATAGGTCCCTCGGGCATCCCCGGATTACTACTAAGTTCTGTCCAGGTATCTCCGCTATCTATGGATTTCCATAATTTACTTTCGCCACCGCCACCCCACATTTTCCATGCTTTGCGATATACCTGCCACGTACTGGCATATAAAACTTTAGGATTATTTCGATCAATTATTAAGTCAACTGCACCTGCTTTTGGACCCGCATATAAGACTTTTTCCCAGCTATTTCCGCCATTGGTAGAACGAAATACCCCGCGCTCTTCATTGTCGCCATAGGGATGTCCTAGAGCTGCCACGTAAACAATTTCTGGGTTGGTTGGGTGAATTCTTATACGGGCCACGGCCTGTGTTTCTTTAAGCCCCAGGTGTCGCCAGGTTTTTCCACCATCTACGGTTTTATACACCCCGTCACCCTGAGTGATGCTGCCTCTTAATTGTACTTCTCCCATCCCAATATAGACAATATCAGGGTTGGTTTCGGCTACAGCAACTGCTCCTACCGAGGAACTGGTCACTTGCCCATCGGTAACTGCCGACCATTCATTTCCGCCATCTGTAGTTTTCCATAAACCTCCGCCAGTGGCTCCAAAATAGTATTCGTTTGGCCTTCCCGGACTCCCCGCACTACCTAAAGATCTACCACCACGATTAGGGCCAATATTACGCCATTCCAGTCCTTCATAAAAAGAAGGATCCAGGGACGGGCTTTCTGAAGAAGTATTGTTTTTGTTTTGTGAGAATGCACTTAAAGAGATAAAAAGTAAAGCAAACAGAAAGGTTTTAAGAATGTTTTGATGCATTTGGTCAATTTATGTGATAGACAATGATTTGTAAGTCAGCAGTTGAATAAGTTGAGGTGCTTTGATCACCTCATTGGAAAGATAATAAAATCAATTGAAAATCGATTGATTAAGAGTTTATAGAGTATTTAGAATTAGTAACGGGCTAACCTTATAAGCGTTTAATTGGAATAAAGGTTAAAAAATTGTTCGGTATCCTTTAGGTCCTGTAATCCTAAAATCCAACAAACTTCCGAAAAGTCTGAGAAGTCCAATCCGCCTGCAGCAATTGCCTCATTAAGATAACGACCCTCTTTCCCATTATATCTGTTAGATAAATCTATAGCCAGGGACCATGTTTCAATCAATTCAGGATTGCTGATTTTATCTTTCCATTTGGTAACTTTGGATGATCGGAATCCGGGTGTGCCATTCCCAACCTGATTGCCATCGGGTATTTTCTGATAATCAGTATTTTTCTTCACGTAATCCAGACTGGCCGGTGAGGTAACTTCTTCATTCCAGGTACTGTGTTGAACTATATGAATGCGCTGCGAAATATTTATATCCGGTAAATCGGCTTGGATAGCTTTAACCAGTTCAGCGGAAAAGTCAGATTGACCTGCTTCTGCAATCCAAATATCACCTTGATTTTCAAGGGTTGCTTTTGCAATCGCTTTAACCTGCTCAACGGCCTTTGCTAAATTTTCATGTGCATCTGTCCAGTTGTCTCCAAATGCGAGCTGAAATAAATCATTAGGCGGGACATATAGTCCATCCTGAATACCGTAGGTGCCGGCAACTGCATGATACTTAATTTTTGAAAATTTCAAATTAGATAAAAGTGTAACAAATGCGGCTACGGTCTGCAGGTCATCGACATCGGTTTTACAATCAAAGTGTCCTAATAGCAGATCTTTATCCAGGTTGAATTCACCTGCTTTTGGAGCACTCATATCCTGAGGAAGGCATTTAAAGGAAATACAGATGGATGCAATTGCAATGAATAGTATTGTTTTTGATTTCATTAGTTCTCTGTTTTTACAAATTTTGATATTGTGCGCAAAAATTTGAAGCCGGCTAACGCTTTTAAAAGTACTATTTTCTTGATTATATTGTAGCAACTACGCAGGTGTTTTAATTTTCTGTCATCGGGTTTTAGGGAAGATAGTGTCCTAATTGATCAAGTAATGATTGGTTATCCCAACACACCAGGGTCTCCGATTTTTTTCTGTTTTGACTTTCACTTTGGGATTAAGATGCACGATTTAAGGCTCTTGTTAAAAAACTCAAAAGGGTGTACATATCCCGAAATATTGCTGGCGATTAAGGTATATTAGGCCACATATAACAAGTTGGCGGTAATATCCAAAAAAGCGACTAATCGATATTTTTTAAGACATAAAAAAACTTATATATTACATAAAACATATAAATAAAAATTAATGATAATAGTTTTTAATTTTGTATTAAAAATATATTTATCATGAAAACTTTAAAACCTACAATTTTTATTTTATTAATTATCATCGCCTCTCTAATACTTTCAAGTTGTAATAATGACGATGATTTATCCGCAAATGTTAATTTAACTGAAGGTATCGATGGCGATATTGGTGGAGATTTTACAGGCAATGGTGGTACTACATCAGAAACGTTTAATTGGCAAAACGACCTATCAACTGCGGATTATAATGCAGACATTACAGCTTCCACTGTAGGGCTTTTTCAAATGATAGTAAAAGATTCAGAAGGAACGATTGTTTTAGACAGGTCATTAAATGGAGGTGTCGAACCAGACACATTTTCTGGAGTAACATCATCTGGAGAATCAGGGATGTGGACTGTAACTATTAACGTATCGAATTTTAACGGAGACGGAAGCTTTACTTTAAGTGAAGGAAATTAATTTAACAATTATTAATAAACGATTATGAAAAAATTAAATTTAATTTATAGCATTGTGTTCATCTTTTTGATTTCTTTTTCAATCACATCTTGTAGTTCAGATGACGATAATGACAACTCGAATAGTACGTTTCAAGAAACTGTCGAAAATAATACTCAAACTGGAACTTGGCGTATAACAAAATTCATAGATTCTGGAATAGACGAGACAAGTGATTTTTCTGGTTATAATTTCACCTTTAACGGCGCAGGGGCACTCAATGCAAATAATGGAACAAATAGTTTTGACGGTACTTGGACTATTTCATCCGATGGTTCAGACCTGGACGATTTAGACTTAAATATTGTCTTTAATCTAAGGAATGACTTTGACGACTTAACCGATGATTGGGATTTTATTTCGCAAACTTCAACCAAAATTGAATTAATTGATATTAGTGGTGGTGGAGAACCAGACGATTTATTAACCTTTGAAAGGAACTAAAATACTACCGCCAACACCGTGTATAGGTAATAGCGATTTGAGTTCTAATTCAAATCGCTATTCTTTTTTTATTATGTAAATTACTTAACGAGAAGTAGTGTGCTTTTGTTCGCTACTACTCATACACAAACACGTTAGGCACAAGCAAAAAAATATTAAAAAGTTACCATAACGGTAACTTGTTTTGTGTATTTGCTCTAAAGATTACAATTTGAGGGTAATTGCAAAACGGACTTTAAGGGATTTTTGGATAAAACACGCGGATAGTGAACAACAATTGACAGCCTGGTACAGGGAAACTGAAAAATCGGGATTTGAAAACTTGAACCAGCTAAAAAAGGAATATCCCAGCGCAAGCATACTGAAGGATAATCGGATTGTTTTCAACATAAAAGGTAACAGATACCGATTAATCGTAAAGTTCAATTTCGAGTACCAAATCTGTTGGATCCGCTTTGTTGGAACTCATGAGGAAAATGATAAAATAAACGCAAACAAAATTTAAAATGAAAATAGCACCTATCAGAAACGAAAAAGACTATCAGAAAGCACTAAAACGGCTTGAGGTGATTTTCGACGCAAAAAAAGGAACGGAGAAGGGCGACGAACTCGAAATTCTTTCGATTTTAATCGATCGGTACGAAAACCAAAACTTCCCTATCGGAATGCCAGACCCTATCGAGGCCATTAAATTCAGGATGGAACAAATGGGAATGAAACAAAAGGATTTGGCAGAGGTCTTGGGATTTAAAAGCAGGGTAAGCGAAATTTTAAGCAAAAAGCGTAAACTGACCCTGGACATGATAAGAAAACTCAATACGACGTTGCATATTCCAACGGAGGTTTTGGTTCAAGACTACTAGCGGAAAAAAGCCTGTGCCTAACAATACCTATAATTCAGTCTTTCCCTTTGCAAACCTTTAATTATACTCCACAAGACTGCTTCCACAAAGTCTATTATTCCCATACGTTTAACTGAACTTTAAGAAACTTCTTATAAAGGTTGATTTTGCCGTGTCTTATTGGTCGTTTAAATATACTTTTACGAAATTTTCCATCGCGGATTCGTTTGACGCATTATTAATATTATCGTTTACAAACGGTTATTATGCGTAAAATAACTTGATAAAACCTTTCAACTATCTATAAACATTAGATTTATCGTAAATTACGGCTATAAAAGAAATATAGTTACTTGTAACTATATACAATTGTTGGCAGCAAGCTAAAAAAACTGACAGATGAAAAGAATTAGCCTGATTTTATTAACAATAATTGTCTGCATTTCCTGTGGACAAAAAGAACAACATCACGAAAATTTTAATTCGGACGAAATGATGATTAGAATATCAGAAATTGGAATTGAACCTGAATATCTCGATGAATATTTATCAATCCTTAAAGAAGAAGCTAAGGCTTCTGTGGAATTGGAACCTGGTGTGATTTCCATTTATCCAATGTATCAAAAAGAAAACCCAACTGAAATTAGAATATTGGAAATTTATGCGGATAAGAAAGCATACGAATCGCACTTGGAAACACCGCATTTTAAACATTACAAAACAACAACATTAAAAATGGTTAATTCCTTAAAGTTAATTGATATGAATGCAATTTACGGAGAGACTATGCCATTGATTTTTAAGAAAATAAAGTGAAATCAAAAAAGGCCAGCAGCCAACAATGGCTCCTATACGAAACCGTTATCTCCAATCAAAAAAGGATTCTTTAATTATGTTAGTACCTCACTTAATTGGAATTGCTCAACCAATTTTAAAATCGGTTCAATGCTTGATTTATCCATAAAGTCAAATCCTTCGAACTCTTCTTTTCTAGCTTCGGGATCCTTATTTGTCAAAGCACCAATTTTAAGCATCATTCTGTCATACCAAGTAAGTTGCTCTGGTATTTGCCTTCCGCGTAATGCAACATGATTCATTTTTAAAATAAAGCTTTCTGGCAGACTTTCGGCAATCCAGCCATCAAGTTTAGCCCCTGCCGGGGCACCGGAAACCGAAAAGAAGATTATGGGCTTGCTTTCTATGCTTGCCAAATGCCTTTCTACCCATTTGCGGATTGACAGTTTGTAATAGATTACAGGGCTACCCAAGATCAAAAAATCATACTTTAATAGATCGATATCGGAATCTTTCACATTAAACACCGGCAAACCTGTCGCTTCACTGATCCAATTGGCGTATTGTGCTGTGCTTCCATATTTGGTTGAGAAAAAAATTGCACCATTCATAAATAATCATTTTTAGTTATTTGAATTAAAATCTCAGAATATAATTTATCCTATAATTCCGATTAAGCTTTTAAGGTACATACACCAATTAAAAATTACAATGACATTGGTCAATATACAAGATTATTTTGCTCGCTAATCTTCATAAATTTATACACTGTAATCGGTCCTATGGCGGCTCTCTCTGAAAATAGAGGAAAGAATGGCTGGAGATAACAACTTGTATAATTCATTTTGCTGAATCTGTACTTACATTTTTTGATGGCTATCTAAACAACAATCAATCCAGTAAAAATGAATTAAAATCAATACTAGATTCCAAAGAAATCCCAGAGGGGTTTATTGAATTTGAAATGAAATCAAAAAACTAATAAAAAGAAACTGATCGAAAAATCCGTCTTCAAAAAAAGGCTTACTTTTCATATACAATCCCGTTACTAGACATAATAAGAAGTAAAACTTCGAACAAAATATAAATTACATTGTAATGCAGGACCAACTAAAAATAAATTTTTGAAAAAAGAACCGGATCAACTTGGCACAAGAATAGGAAGAGGAAGAGAAGCTGAGATATTCTACTTGAATCATGAATGGGTTGTCAAGTTGTTTTACAATAGGACTGCACAACAGATAAAAAATGAAGTTCAGATTAATCAGCTTATTTATAAGGCAGGTTTGCCGGTTCCGGCTGCAATAAAGTCTTTTGAAATCGATGGGCAATTAGGGATTGTATTTGAGCGGCTTCCCGGAAAAACCATGCTTGCTGAAATGGTAACTAAGCCATGGAAAATCTTTAGATATGCAAAACAACTAGCTGGTTTCCATTCTATTATACATAAAAAAAATATAGAAGGCCTTCCCGGGCAAAGACTCCAGCTTATAGAGCAGATTCAATCAGCAGAACCAGTGAGTGAAGAAATAAAAATTCTTGCCTTGGGTATTTTAAATTCTATCCCAAAAGAGGAACAATTATGTCACGGAGATTATCACCCGGATAATTTGATCATGACGGGAAATAATTTAAAAATAATTGATTGGACAGTCGCTTCTGCCGGTAATCCAATTGCCGACCTTGCCCTTACTTCAGTCCTTTTACAATTGGGAAGACTTCCTCCAGACACTTCACTATTTACTCGATGGGCTGTTATCATGGGTAGAAAATTATTTCATCGTTATTATCTGTCACATTACTTGAAATTAAATCCCGGCCACAAAAATGAATACAAAAAATGGTTATTACCTGTGGCAATAGGTCGTTTAAATGAAGGCATTGTGGAAGAGCAGGATCGATTATTGGCTTTTATCGAAAAGAGTTATGAAGAGAACAACCGTTAATAAAGTATAAAAAACAATAGTGGTTTTGGTGCTTTATCATAGTCACTTTTTTATATTTACCTTGGACAGTAACGGAAAGCCGTGGCGCTAAAAGCGTCCTATACTACTTATACTTGAATGATAACGGTAATTTGAAATTGTATTAATGTAATTAAACTCTGGATTATTCTTTTTTATGGAGCTTCCTTTTTTTGATAAATCAGTCACTTTTACAAATAGCCTTGAGGAAAACCATGCGTTAATTAAAGAGGAATTTTTCAATGCGGTAACTAAAGAACAGTATTTAGAATGGCCGGAGTCCTTTCTTTACAATCATGGTTGGAATGTTTTTGGCCTTCGTTTTCAGCATAATGACATCTATGGATCTCATTTATTATGTCCGATTTTATCAAATTTTATTAAAAAATACGATACTCTAATTGAAACAGCCGGCTTTTCAATTCTGTCCCCAGGCACTGTTATAAACCCTCATGTTGGTTTTACAACCGATGTTCTGCGATGTCACTTAGGTATTAAAGTTCCGGATGGTGACTGTTGTTTAGAAGTAGGTGGGGTTGTTAGAAAATGGAAAGAAGGTGAGAGCTTTATTTTCGATGATACTATTGAGCATGAAGCATGGAACAGAACAAATGAAGATAGAATAGTGTTACTTATGGATTTAAACAAGAATGTCCTACTAAAAGATTTTACATAGTCGATAAATAATCTTCCGCCATTAATATTTAAAACTTGAACGCCATTGGATGAAAAAACACTAACTAACAAGGTGTGGAGTTCATTGCGTCTCATTTTACTAACAGAAAATCCTAGCTGCTGAACCATGGATTATTTCCTTTTTGCTATCTTAGACTATACGCAGCTAATCTTATACAAACGCGTAATGAAGCATAAATCAAAGTACTGAAATGAGAAGAACATCGACTACATTAATTCTATTGACCCTATTTTTCCTTTTATCGTCACACGAACTATTTCTAAAGTCTGATAGCTATTTTTTTGAGGAAAATAGCCTGGGAGAACTTTACCTTATTAATGGAACATTTGACGAAAGTGAAAATGTGATAACAAGAGATAGAATTATCAATCCAAAAATCCTTGGTCCTAATTATGATTTTAAACCCTCCTCGGATGATTACTATGATAAAGGTGAAATCACCTTTTTAAAATTTAAAACAGGTAATACCGGTACCTATGTGGCTGGGGTTTCAACAAAACCAAGTACTATCGAACTCAGCGGAGAAGATTTTACTAATTACCTGGAACACGAAGGTTTGACAGAGGTGATTTCGGATAGAAAAACCAAAGGGATTTCTAACCAAGTTGCTAATGAAAAATATTCCAAACATGTGAAAGCCATATTTCAGGTTGACGAAAGAAGAACAGACAACTTTTCAACTCAGCTAGATTACCCAATCGAATTTATTCCACTAAAAAATCCTTACAACCTTTCAGTTGGAGATATAATGTCATTCAAACTTTTGTATTTGGGTGAACCTCTTGGCAACCAAACGGTACATGTAAGCTCACGCAAGAACCTTGAAGAGAAAGGTAAAGAGGAGACTTCCCTGCGGACAAGCAAAAAAGGAGAGGTCAGTTTTACAATCGATAATGGAGGGCATTGGTATATTGCAACTATTCATATGCTCGAAAGTAAAGAGGAGAATTTCGACTATGAATCAAATTGGGCGACTCTGACTTTTGAAGTAAAATAGCTCCATAACAATGTATAACAGGCTTTCAGATAACCAATTAGCGTACGCCGTTCTGAAGATTCATAGTTTTTGATTATGCTGGCATCAAAACCAACCCCTGTATTATTGAAAAAGTAATTATCGTTAATGCTGCCTGCATCTATTTCTACAATGTGCCGCCCTTTTATTATCTTCAATGCCCTTCTCAGATTCCTTGGAACACCCAGGTTTGAGGCCAACCCATTTCCTGAGCCAACAGGAGCAATCCCCAATGGAATTTTAGTGCCTACTAAGCAGGAGGCTACCTCATTTATGGTGCCATATCAGCCCCAACCACTAAAACTTCTGTTACTCTATCTAATGTGGAGGACTTTAAATTGTCCTTATTCATTTAGTTTTAAACTGTTTAAGATTATTCATTAACTTGGTGAAGTAACCGCCAACCTTAACTTCACATGATCAACTTCTTCCGTAAAATACGCTACCGTTTAGCCAAGAACAATCAATTCTTCAAGTATAGTAGATATGCTATTGGGGAGATTGTATTGGTTGTTATAGGGATATTAATTGCTCTGCAAATAAATAGTTGGAATGCAGATCGAATTAACAACCAGGAAGAAAGAAGATACCTTATACGTCTAACAGATGAAGTAAGGAGTGAGCTTAATTATTTGAAAGATCTTAGGGACATTTTTTTTGATAGAAGCAAAGGACTTAATAGGATTATTGAACAATGGCAATCTGGTAATTCAGTTGTAGAGGATACAGCCCAATATTTGCAAGATTATTCATATGGTTCAGGTTTAGATCCTTGGTACAGAGAACCTATAACATGGACACAACTTCAACAATCTGGCGACCTTAATTTGCTAAAGAATAAAAACCTTACTGATGACTTGTTTGTTTTTTATAGCGAAGTCAATAAATTGGGGGATAACTTTGTATTAAATCCTATGAAGGAATTTGTAAATACCAGGGAGAAACTGAATGTTCCTTTAATAAATGACGGAGGAGTAATCATCATTTTTAAATACGTAGGCGCATTATATGTAAAGAAGGAGAAGATTCAAATTAATAAAGAAATATTTAATAAGATTTGGAATTATCGGGAGGAATTACTGCCATCATTTGTAAGGGTTTCAGGAATATGCCAGTTTCAGGTAGTCAAACTACAAGAGGTCATTGAAACTGGAGAAGTTTTATTAAAAAAATTGGAAAAATCTCTGATCAACAATTAAACAGTTCTTTGTCGAGGTGGAATGGGATGAAGAGAACGATGAGATCATAGGTAAAGGACAGTTTAAAGAGGGGGATAGTCTAGATAAATATAGTAATGTGCCTAAAGAGATATAAAAACTATTTTAATCATCTTTAGGTTTATAATTATTAATTTAAACACATGAAAACAATAGTAATATTATCCTTCCTTATGCTCCTGGTAAGCTGTAGGGAGGAAATTAAGACAACAGAAATATCTATAGATAGAAGAGATATATTAGAGATTAGGATAGCTGACCTAGAAAGAGAGAAAGTTCGTTTACTTAAATCTTCCAATGAAGAGAATCCTATCATCATTAACCTGAATACTCATATAGATAGCCTTAAAGTACTACTTGCAGTTAAGGAACTCAGAATAAAATGACAATAAAGCACCAAATCAATGAAAACATATAAACCTATCCAAACTTATTAAGACGTCTTAGAACGGGTTAAAACGCCCATACCCAAACGCTTAAACGGGGTGTTAGACAGCAACACTATAACCACAGATAAACGCACTTCAATCGGGCTTTTATGCCCCTTTTTTTGTTGATAAATAATGTCCATAAATGGGCTATTTCGCTTAACAAAATTGACAAAAACTAAGATAAGGTTCTGGTCTGTGAAAAAGGGATTAAAAAGCCTCTAATCACCCCCCCCAAAGACCATCTTAAATGAAAGTCTAAACAGACACACACAATTTTTTCCGTTTTGACTTTTCCATTGGGGTTAAGAAATACGATTTAAGGTCACTTACAAAAATTCCTTACCTTAGAAAGAACAACCAACCACTTCCTTACCATGATCAACTTTTATAGAAAAATACGGAAGAAACTCGCAAACGATAACAAGCCTTTAAAATACATGAGGTATGCCGTTGGTGAGATTGTCCTCGTAATAATTGGCATTTTGATTGCACTGCAAATAAATAATTGGAATGAGATAGAAAAGTCCAAGTCAGAAAGTAATAGGCTACTTATTGTTCTCAAACTAGACCTTGAAAAGGATATACAAAATTTTAAATCTTTACAAACAGAATACAATGATTGGCTCTTACAAATCAAAAATATATTGGATACCGTTTTAGATGGTAACACAAAAAAAATTACTCGATATGATCAACTTATGGCAGGAAGACTTTCAATGAACTATTTAAGTGTAAATAAAATAGCCTTCTTGGATATGTTTAACTCTGGAAGAAAATTAGAATTTGATAACCAAGAAATTGTTCGAGATATAAAAGATTATTTCCAATACGCTGACAATCAATTAATAAAACTAAATTCTGACAATGAGGAATTTTATCGTTTACTAATGTCGTATTACGGTATACGAGGGATTAATACTTTAAATAGGGTAATTGAAAAACGAAATTTAGAATATATAGATTGGTCTTGGCTAACCAACCCGCGTTCAATAGAATACATCAATCTTGAGACAGTAATGCTGCTCTATCAATTAGTAGTCGAAGTGAACTTGAGTGTAATTCAAGAATTGGAAAAAAAATCAAACTTGCTTATTGATAAAATTGAAAAAGAATTAGAAGGAAAATAACGAAAGGCTAAAATGTCAATTACCACCTATCTCCTAGTCTCCATCCTATGTTAAAAAAGACCAACCACTACTACTAATTTTGTTGCCCCTACAGCGCGGTGTTTTTACAATTATTGCAATCCTGCAAATTAGTTGCCCTCAACATAATTAATTTAGGCTAATGACTTTCTACGAATACAAAATGCTTTCCAATGATGTGCAATACGACACAGTATGTGCCAAAGGCAAGTTCCTGGATACTTTTTTAGATGATAATACGAAGTATGTCCTTTATGCCTTAGATATGTTCTTTGTTGAAATAAAATGGGATATTAAAAAAATGAGATCACAGGCAAAGGACAGTTTAACCCAGGAGATTTGATATAAAAAAACTCCTTAAAAAATCATAAATCAGATCATAGTATAAATCCATCTAATCCAATTATAATTATCCTTTTAAAGCATTGATTTCTATACAAAACCTCCTTTTAACCTTGATATTAATCAAAATTGATCTATCATTGCATCTTTTTATCAATTACCTATTAAGAATAAATAATGAATGTTATTTATTCAAAGGTAAGTTGCGTCCAACCTTGTTATTCTAAACAGTACTAAAAATTAAAGGTCGGAATATGCCGAAGAGACCATATAAAACGAAGTAGGCATCATAAAATTATAAAATAATGAAGCGATTTTTAAGTGTTTTGGTAATTTCAACAACTTTATCCATAATGATGAGTTCTTGTTACTCTCATAAGTATGTTGTTGGAAATGGGCCTCAAACAGGGGTAAATGTCACGGAAAAGAACAATTTCTTTCTTTTTGGTTTAGTTCCGGGGAAAGTTTCAGAACCACAGAAGATGGCCGGTGATACCAAAGATTTTGAGGTAACAGAAGTTCATACCTTTGTTGATGGCCTTTTAGGCACTATTACATTTGGTATTTATACCCCAACTACCACTAAAGTGCAAAAGTAAAAGTTATTTAGTCGTTGAATTACAAATCCTTATAAGATCTCGTTGTTCAACGACTAATTTTATGTTTTAAATAAAATGAGCTCTATGTCTGGTCTAAATAGAGTATAAAACCATTTAGGATTGAGAAGGAACTTGAAAAATGGGATGAGATACTAGGCATAGGACAGTTTAAAGAAGGAGACAGCCTGGATAAGTATAGCAATATTCCTAAGGAGATTTGAATATTTTTAAACTTATGGACTAAATAGGTCTTATTATTAAAGCATAACGTAACTATTTATTTAGTAATTAGTTACGTTATACTTTAGTGACCTCGAGAAGGGCTGTCGGGTGCGTTGGCATCCTGCCCCACAGGATTATGCTCCGCCAGTTGTCGGATCATGATCCTGACAAAGCTCCGCTTTGAAAACCACAAAAGGAAACCCCTCGCTTTATTTCAAAAAAGAAGCGAGTTCCTTTTTGAAACTCGCTTGCATTTCCACTTTTTTGTGGTTTATTCGTGACCTCAACAGGGGACTGAACGGTAGTCAAAGGTCTGGTAGACCTTTGATAGTGAAGGGCCACCTTGCTCTGCCATAGCGGCTACGCGAAGGCGTGGCGGGTGCGTTGGCATCCTGCCTCACAGGATTATACTCCGCCAGTTGGCGGATCATGATCCTGACAAAGCTCCGCTTTGAAAAGATTGCAGGATTGGCTAACGCCTTTCCTGACAAAGCTCCGCTTTGAAAACCACAAAAGGAAACCCTTCGCTTTACTTCAAAAAAGAAGCGAGCTCCTTTTTGAAACTCGCTTGCATTTCCACTTTTTTGTGGTTTATTCGTGACCTCGACAGGATTCAAACCTGTAATCTCTTGAGCCGTAATCAAGTGCATTATTCAGTTATGCTACGAGGCCTTATTATTATGTTCCCCAACGGGGCTGCAAATATATTTCTTTTTACATTTAGGGCAAAATTACTAGCTATCAAATAAATGGATTTTAAAAATTACATCAGAGATATTCATGATTTCCCCGAAAAGGGGGTGACCTTTAAGGATATTACCCCCCTTTTAAAAGATGCAGATGCCCTGCAGGCTGCAGCAGCAGCCATGCTAAAAATGATTGGTGATGTGAAAGTAGATAAGGTTGTTGGAATGGAAAGCAGGGGTTTTTTCTTTGCTCCCATACTGGCATCACGATTAAATGCCGGATTTGTTCCTGTTCGAAAAATGGGTAAATTACCGTCGGATAAGATCAGCAGAACCTATTCACTGGAATATGGGAAAGATACTCTGGAAATGCATGCAGATAGCATTCAGCCCGGCGAAAACGTAATTATACATGATGATGTTTTAGCCACCGGGGGGACTGCAAAGGCCACTTGTGAATTGGTGGAAGCATTAGGTGGAAAAGTAATTCAATGTAATTTTTTGCTGCAGTTACTGAACCTTAAAGGTGCGGCTAAATTAGATGGTTACCAGATTAAATCATTGGTAAATTATTAATCCAGCGCATTGGTAGTAACAAAGTAACGCCAGCCAATAATTGCCATTTGGTACTTGGAGGCTTTGGAAAGGTCTAATCTCTTTTTAGTAAAGGAAGGTAATATTAGCTTATTAATCTTGGCAAGAAGCTTAAAGAGTCCTTTTTTCATGTATGGCTTTTTGCAAATATACTATCTTATACAGAATGTAAAGGAAAGGCAAAGGGAGCTTATTTTTAATAAGTACGTCCTAATAAGCTATTAGGTTATTATTAGTATCAGAGATACCAAAACAAAAATAATTATCTTGGCAATAGTGATCATAACTTGCTATTTTAAAAGGTTAAAAAAATCTTTTTGATTAAATATTAATCGAAGATATTACAAACCCATCCACCTCTCCAAGGAAATCAACAATAATTAATGCGATTGAATGCAGTATTGTAAGTAAAATAATGGAATGTATTATAAATTGGTTGTTGTTGCCTTGCTCAAAGTTTTATTTTGTAATAAAAATATATTCAAATAGTGTATAAATGTAACATTTATAGGGGGTATTTTCCATGTTTTTTGAAATGTAAGGGGTTTTTATAGGTAAAAAACACCTTTTTTGGCTATTCCGTTGTGGAATAAAAAAATACCGGCAGAAATGTGACCGGTATTTTAAGCATATATGAAATTTAGGTACTTTCAGTAGTCTAGTTCTCCTTTTTGGTTTTAATTTCTATTACGCCATCTTTTGCTTTATTCCCATACCGTTCAACAGCCTTATCGCCTTTATAGACATTTATGGTTTCAATTTTTTCCGGAGATAGTGACTTAACATCTTCTTTGCTGCCTTCTTTGCCATCAATAATATAGAGTTGATCTTTATCATCATCTGTATCAATAAAAAAGAATCCGTTACCTTTTTTACTTATTACTTCAATATCATCTTCATCATCCGTATCCTTTATTATAAATACTTTGGTTTGTCCACCAGTTGAGATCTTTTTCTCTATCCGTACATGCTTTCCGTGCATCTCGTCTTCTTCCTCCATTTCCTCAAAGGCTTCGCGAGAAACCTCTTTGCCATTTACAATAATTATTTCCTTGCCATCATCTATTTTTATTTCAACATGCTTGTGCTCCGCATCGTCACTAAACACCCAGGTATTAACATCAGTTTCCTTATGGATAACCTTGTGTTTTGACTTAGTATCACCCATAAAAAAGGAGTTGTTATCTTCATCATAAACAATGGTAATGGGATCAATGGGTTTTCCATCATTTTCGAATGAAGAGGAACCCCTGAATTTTTTTCCGTCTTTGCTATCAGATCGCATGTCAATTTCTAGTTCTATAATCTCTTTATTCTCATTGTGTACAACGGTGTAGGAGAAATCTATACCCTTGGCGGAAAGCTCTTTTTTAAGGTCCTCCAGTTCTTCATTTGAGGTATCCTTATTTATTAAGATCTTAATGGTTTTTGGACTTTCTGCAGATATTAGGGCAGAACTGGTATCAGCTTTTGTCTGTGGCACGTAGATCGTACGCGTGTTAAAACTTAAGAGAAAAACGGCCAAAGCAGGCAGGATTAACGCCATTTTAAGTACGTTTCTTTTGTGTGATTTTGATTTGTGTAACATGATTATTCGTTTTTTGATTAATGAACTGTAAAAATTATTGGTGATTGGTGTAAAAAATTGATTTCCGGATACTTTAAGCAAAGCATATTTATATGCCCTGCCCGATGCAACACTTTGTATTGCCGTGTCGTCTGCTAAAAACTCAAGATTTTGTTCAATATTTTTCTTGTATAGCCAACTAAAAGGATTTGCCCACATAACTATGGTAACCATATGGGCCAATAGTAAGTCGAGGGAATGTTGCTGGGAACTATGGGCGCGTTCGTGCTTTAAAATTGCTTCAAGTTCCAGAGCATTAAATTTGCCTGGATTGTAAAAAATATACCTGAAAAATGAAAAAGGGGCAATGTCCTTATGGGTTTCTACATAGACGTAACCCTCCTTTTTAATGATTTTATTGGAAGCTATTACTTTCCTAATGGCAAGGATTTGCAGGACAAACTTAAGTCCAAGTATAAGCATACCTATACCATAAACTGTATAAATTAAATCCAACCAATTAAATAAGGGCTGATTTAATTCAAAAGCGGCATTTACAGCAGAGGAATTAGCTGTAGTAAGAGGTATGGCTGTAATTTCCACATAATTATTAATAACGATAAAAGGGCAAGCAAAGGCAGCAATAACACCTACCAGTAAAAATTGGCGGTTGACCCGGAAAAATGTCTCCTTTTTTAGAAATACCTGGTAGACTAAATAAAATAGAATGAGTATTCCCGAGGCTTTTAAAAGATAAATCATTAATGCTTCCATCTAGTTTTCTTTTTCAATTAGTTTTATAATTTCCCTGAGCTCTTCAATGGATATCTTTTGCTCCTTTGCAAAAAAAGACACCATGCTCTTATAGGAATTGTCATAATAATCTGCAAGAGTATTAGAGATAAAGCGTTTTCTGTAATCTTCTTTGGTGACCAAAGGATAATAGCGATGTGTATTTCCAAATGCTTCATGCGAAACGTAATTTTTCTCCTCCAGGTTACGCACTATTGTTGATAAGGTATTATAGTGAGGCTTGTTTCCCTTTAATTCGGCCTTGATTTCCTTTACGAATGCCTTTTCTAATCTCCAGAGGATTTTCATTATTTCCTCTTCTTTATTGGTGAGTTTCTGCATGATGCAATTATATTTATTCAAACGTATTACTAATAATCTAGTTAAACAACTATTTTTATAGTTATTTAACTATTTTTTTGGTTTTAATGGACGTACAATACAAATCAAAGTCATCGTTAGCAGGTAAAAAATCATCTCGGATTTATTTGAAAAGGGGGTGTTAATTTAATGATACGCACGGCTTTGTTCCGGCCTCATTCTGCTATATTTGCTAAAATCTTTCTGATGTTGAATTTTTTGTTTATCGCAGTTGGTTTGACTCTATTAATATTTGGAGGCAACTGGTTACTGAAATCGGCTGTCGCTTTCTCTCTTCGACTGAACATTCCCAGGATCATTATCGGGATGACTATCGTATCCTTTGCCACCTCCACTCCGGAACTCATTGTAAGCATAAATGCGGCAATGGAAGGTTTTCCGGACCTTGCAATGGGAAATGTTATAGGATCGAATATTGCCAACCTTAGCTTAGTATTGGGCATAGTATTACTGTTCGGTCAGATTGATGTGCGAAAAGCTTTTTATATTACAGACTGGCCGGTGATGATGGCTGCTTCGCTCTTATTTTTTGGTTTTGTTTATTTTGATGGTATTCTACAGCGCTATGAAGGTGCCATTATGCTCCTTTTTCTATTTCTGTTTTTGATTTTTTTACTTCGTTTTCAAAAGTCAGCTATTGTTGATGACTTTCATGAGGATGATAAACCCTTGCCGCTGTATAAAGCGTTGCTTTTTCTGGGAATGGGAGGGGCTGCTCTATGGGGAGGTTCAGAATTTCTTATAAAAGGTGCTGTTGGATTGGCTACTTTCTATGAAGTGAGCGAGCGTATTATCGGAATTACGGTTGTTTCCGTGGGTACAAGTATCCCCGAACTTGCCGCATCACTAATTGCCATAATTAAAAAGGAAAAGTCCATATCGGTTGGAAACCTTATCGGATCCAATATTTTTAATTTATTAGCCGTGTTGGGAATAACCTCAATGATAACGCCAATAAATGTTATTGATCAGGGTCTTCTGACTAGTGATATTTGGTGGATGCTTGGGGTTTCCTTTATTATCCTTCCACTGGTATTCTTTCCAAAAGGCCTGCGGCTTGGATGGCGGGATGGAATTATTTTAATTGCCTTATATGCGCTATTTTTATATTTTACATTATTCTGAGTTATAGCCCATTGATGTAATTTTTATGAGATTAAGAACCATTCTAATCTTTTCGCTCCTTACCGTTCTTGCATGGTCCGTTGGTTGCGCTCAGCAGCCAGAATTCCTTTATGGAAAAGTCATAGATGCTGAAACTAAAGAACCTGTTTCCTTTGCAACGATCCGTATTCAGAACAAGGCAATAGGTGTAATCTCCAATGATGACGGCGGATTCGCAATACCCATGAAATTCAAAGAAATAGGTGAAATACTTGAGATTACCTCAATGGGTTTCAGGGAACAAAAGATCCTTATATCAGAATTAACTTCAGAGCAAATAAACATAATAATGCTCTTTCCCAAAGCCATAGAACTTCAGGAAGTTGAAGTTGCAGCTAAGAAAAGAAGGAAGCTTTCTGCAATTGAGATAGTCAGGAAGGCCATAACAGCAGTTCCTGCGAATTATCCTCTGTATTCTTTTGCAACAGTTGGTTATTATCGCGATTATCAAAAAAAAGAAAGTCAATATATCAATCTTAACGAAGCTATTTTAGGAGTTTTTGATGAAGGTTTTGATACGTCGGATAATGAATCCACTTCCATACGGATATATGATTACAGGGAAAACATGGATTTTCAAAGGGACACCATAGCTCAAAAGCCCTATAATTATAAAAGTGGTCTAAAGGTTATAGATAATGCGTTTTTATGGAATTATGGAGGAAATGAATTCACCATTTTGCGAATCCATGATGCCTTGCGAAATTATGACATGGATTCATACTCGTTTGTGCATAGATTAAAATATGATTTTGTTGAAAATCATAGTTTTTCGCGAGAAAAGAATACTTATTTAGCGAATGAACCTTTATATAATATTAGTTTTAGAAAGCAGGGTCCTCGACATTATGGTTATGGTACATTATATATTTCCCAAAGAGATTTCTCCATATATAAAATGGAGTATGCCGTTTATGATAGATTAAAAACAATACCTGGCAATAATGGAAATAAAAACGAGACTGAAGAACAGCTGATTTTTGAAGTTATCACAGAATATCAAAGAGTAAATAATAAAATGTTTTTAAACTATATTTCTTTTAATAATACATTTAGGTTAATGGAGCCTCCTAAATTCAAAATAGAGGAAATGTCCTTAGATTTAAACAAACTGTGTTTTGTAGTCATTTTCAACAAGGAACCTGAAAGGCGATCAGCCGTCATCACCAGGTTTTATTCTTTAAAATATAAAGGTAAAAGGATTAAATTGGAGGAGATTGAAATGGAAAAAAAACGGGCGTACCTTTATCCAAAATTTAGAACTGTTGCTGAAAGTTCATCATTCTTCAAAGAATTGAATAGTTATAGAAATAAGGATGATATGATAGATCTTAAGTTGTTTTCATTTGAGGTCAAAAGTATTATTGATGAGGAGGGTAACGAAATAAATACACCGACCTACGGTAATTTCAATCAGTTTAGGGAATTTTTTGTCCAGCAGGTAAAGCCTTATGCAACAGGACCTGAAGACAGTCTGTATATGACAAAGGATAAGCCTATTTTTGAAAATCAACCCATAGTTAAACCTGATGATTTCTCTGAATTATGGATGAATACCCCTTTAAAGACTATAGATAATTAAAAAACCGCCTTTAAGGAATTAAAGGCGGCTTTATAAATATAATTCTGAAAATTTAGTTTGCTACGGCTTCAATATTTGCTGACTTAACAGTTTTAATAATTCGGCCTGCTATTTTATACGGATCTCCGTTAGAAGCTGGTCTTCTGTCTTCCAGCCATCCTTTCCAACCTTTTTCAACGGTTATAATCGGAATTCTGATTGAAGCACCTCTGTCTGAAACGCCATAACTGAAATCCTTAATAGATGCTGTTTCGTGTAAGCCCGTAAGTCTTTCGTCATTAAAAGCACCATAAACGTCTATATGATCAGATGTCACTGGCCTGAAAGCCTCACAAATTCTTTCATATATTTCTTTAGAACCACATGTTCTTAAAGTAGTATTGGAAAAGTTTGCGTGCATTCCACTGCCATTCCAATCCCCTTTAACAGGTTTTGGATGTAATTCAATATAATAGCCATATTTTTCAGTGAGACGATTCAATAGATAACGAGCAATCCAGATCTCATCGCCCGCTTTTTTAGCGCCTTTGGCAAAACACTGAAATTCCCATTGTCCCGGAGCAACCTCCTGATTAATACCTTCTATATTAATTCCGGCAGCAATACATATATCCATATGTTCCTCTACAAAATCTCGTCCCCAGGTGTACCTTCCACCTACGGAACAGTAATATTTACCCTGTGGACCAGGAAATCCACCACGTGGAAACCCAAGAGGTAAATCCGTTTCAGTATCCATTAAAAAGTATTCCTGTTCAAATCCGAACCAGAAGTCATCATCATCATCATCAATTTGAGCACGATGATTCGATGTATGCGGTGTTCCGTCAGCATTTAACACTTCTGCCATTACTAAAAATCCATTAGCTCTTTCCGGATCTGGATAAATAGCGACCGGTTTCAACAGACAATCTGAAGAACCGCCTTCAGCCTGTTCTGTGGAACTACCGTCAAAAGACCATAATGGGCAGTCCTCTAATTTACCACTAAAATCTTCTTCAATCTTTGTTTTGCTTCTTAGTTCCTGAGTTGGTTCGTGGCCATCCAACCAAATGTATTCCAGTTTTGTCTTGCTCATAATCTTCGATGTTAATTTTTCAATTTACGATTTCCAAAAATAGAATATTTTAAATACATCTATTAAAAAATAGGGGGTATTTATCAAAAAATTCGACATAATTATTAACACCCCCAATTTTTTGAGGGGATTTTGCAATATTTTTATAATTCAGCGATTATTCTATGAATTGTTTAATTTTGCTTTAATCAATTTATAAAATCCAGTATATGTCCAGACTAAGATTCAATGCAATCAAAGAAAGTTACCAACATAAACCGTTTCCCATTACAGAAACAGGGAGGCGATCAGAATTGTTCGGAACCCATGTTTTTAATGAAGAAAGAATGCTTCAGTATCTTACGAAGGATGCTTATTTAAGTGTAAAAGGGGCTATTTTCTCAGGCTCGAAAATTGATAGAAAAATTGCCGATCAGGTCGCGGAAGCTATGAAAGCCTGGGCTATCTCTATGGGTGCAACGCACTATACCCATTGGTTTCAGCCTTTAACGGGAGCTACGGCAGAGAAGCACGATGCTTTTTTTGATCTGTTAGCAGATGGAAGAGCGGTGGAAAAATTTGGAGGTGCTCAACTTGTACAGCAAGAACCAGATGCTTCCAGTTTTCCAAGTGGAGGTATACGAAATACTTTTGAGGCCAGGGGGTACACCGCCTGGGATCCAACATCTCCGGCATTTATTTATGGAACAACTCTCTGTATCCCTACAATTTTTGTGTCCTATACCGGGGAGGCCCTCGATAATAAGGCTCCACTTTTGCGGGCCTTACATGCGGTAGATATGGCAGCTACCGCCGTGGCTAAATATTTTGATAAAAATGTCTCCAAGGTTCACGCAACACTGGGGTGGGAACAGGAGTATTTTCTAATTGATAAAGCACTGGCCAGTTCTCGCCCGGATATCGTTCTTACAGGAAGGACACTTGTCGGACATCTGGCAGCTAAAGGACAACAGCTGGATGATCATTATTTTGGAGTAATACCTTCAAGGGCGATTAATTTTATGAGGGAACTGGAAAAAGAATGCACCCGGCTGGGGATTCCTGTTAAAACCAGGCACAATGAAGTAGCACCAAATCAATTTGAACTGGCTCCGGTTTTTGAAGAAGCCAACCTGGCGGTTGATCATAATTTGCTTCTCATGGATGTTATGGAAAAAGTAGCCGACAGGCATAACTTTAAAGTTCTTTTTCATGAAAAGCCCTTTGCTGGTATTAACGGTTCCGGGAAACACAACAATTGGTCTCTGGCAACAGATACCGGAGTCAATCTCTTAAGCCCTGGTTCTACACCTATGAAAAACCTCCAATTTCTGACCTTTTTTGTGAATACAATTAAAGCCGTTGATACTTATGAGGAACTCTTGAGATCTTCAATTGCTTCTGCCAGTAATGATTACAGGCTGGGTGCAAATGAAGCTCCACCGGCAATTTTTTCAATCTTTATCGGTACGCAACTAAGTAATGTCCTGGATGAATTGGAAGGGGTTTCGAAAGGAAAGCTTTCCCCCGAAGAGAAAACAGAATTAAAACTCAATGTGGTAGGAAAGATTCCTGAGATTTTACTCGATAATACAGATAGAAATAGAACCTCGCCATTTGCCTTTACCGGTAATAAATTTGAAATGAGAGGAGTTGGCTCCAAAACCAATTGCGCAAAACCAATGACAATACTAAATGCCATTGTTGCACATCAGTTAAAGGCGTTTAAAAAGGAAGTGGATCTTTTAATTGATAAAAAGAAATTAAAAAAGGACGAGGCCGTTTTTAATGTATTAAGAGAATATATCAAGTCTTCAAAAAGAATTCGTTTCGACGGGGATGGTTATAGTGCTGATTGGGAAAAAGAAGCTAAAAAAAGGAAGTTGAGTAATAATAAAACTACGCCTTCTGCAGTTCAGGTAATGACTTCCAAAGAAAGCCTGGAGCTTTTTAATAGTCTCGAAGTAATGAGTACCGTTGAAGTTGAAGCAAGGCAGGAGGTTGAATTAGAGACTTATATTCTTCATACTCAAATTGAAGGCAGGATCTTTAATGATTTGGTTTATAGCCATATTATTCCTTCGGCTATTGAATACCAAAATAAATTAATTAAAAATGTTCTGGGCTTAAAAGAAATTTATGGAGCGGCACATAAAAAATTATCTGAAGGGCATCTCACTCTTATTGAACAAATTGCTGAGCATATGGTTGAACTAAAAAAGAATACCGATGATATGACCAATGCCAGAAAGATTGCCAACAAATTAAATGACCTGAACAAGAAGGCTTTCGCTTACTGTGATAATGTTCGTCCTTATTTTGACAAAATAAGATACCATTGCGATAAGCTGGAGCAAATAATAGATGATCAGTCCTGGCCACTCACAAAATACCGGGAACTATTGTTTATAAAATAAACCAATAATTAAAGCTCACATTTTGTGGGCTTTTTTTGTGGTTTACCCTATTTTTGCGGAAACCAAAAGCCATGGATCCGTCTACCAGCAAACGTTATGACCAAAGAGGAGTTTCTGCCTCAAAAGAAGACGTGCATAATGCCATAAAAAATATTGACAAAGGTTTATTTCCAAAGGCATTTTGCAAGATTGTAGAGGATTACCTTACCAAAGATGAAGAGTACTGTTTGGTAATGCATGCAGATGGCGCAGGCACAAAATCTTCACTCGCTTATATGTATTGGAAAGAAACAGGGGATATGTCTGTTTGGAAAGGTATTGCCCAGGATGCGCTAATCATGAACCTGGACGATCTTTTATGTGTAGGGGTAACAGATAATATTCTTTTATCCTCTACAATTGGAAGAAATAAAAACCTAATTCCGGGAGAAGTCATTTCGGCGATAATTAATGGCACTCAGGAATTAATTGAAGATTTGGCTGAACACGGGATAGTTATTTATAGTACCGGTGGAGAAACCGCAGACGTTGGAGACCTGGTACGCACTATAATTGTTGATTCTACGGTAACAGCAAGACTAAAAAGAGCTAATGTTATAGATAATGCGAATATTTGTCCGGGGGATGTAATTGTTGGTTTGGCTTCGTATGGAAAAGCAACCTATGAGTCGGAATATAATGGGGGGATGGGCAGCAATGGACTTACATCGGCAAGGCACGATGTTTTTTCAAAATATTTGAGCACGAAGTATCCGGAGAGCTATGACTCGCATGTTCCGGAGGCATTGGTGTATTCAGGAGGGGTAAAACTTACCGATTCTGTCCAGGATTCTCCGCTGGATGCCGGTAAACTTGTATTGTCTCCTACCAGAACCTACGCTCCGATCATTAAAAAAATTCTTCAGAAATACGATTCTAAAGATATTCATGGTATGGTGCATTGCAGTGGCGGGGCTCAGACCAAGATTCTTCACTTCGTAGATAACCTCCATATTGTTAAAGATTCTATGTTTGCCGTACCACCATTGTTTAAATTAATACAGGAACAATCTGGTACCGACTGGAAAGAAATGTATCAGGTCTTTAATTGTGGTCATCGCATGGAACTTTATGTGAAGGAAAGCGTTGCAAAAGACCTGATAGCCATTTCCCGCGAGTTTGAGGTAGATGCCCGGATTGTGGGCTATGTAGAGCCAAATACTTCAAAAAAGCTGACAATTAAAAGCGAATACGGAACGTTTGTCTATTAGGGTATACGAATCCCTCTTTTAAAGCGTTCTTTTTATAGTAGTTTTTAGCCCGATTCCTGGGTTGAAATTTTATATATGCATTAAAAAAATAAATGTTATGGAGAGAAAGGAATTTTTAAGAAGCCTCGGAGCGGGGGCGGCCTTTGCGCTTACTTTTTCGTGTATTAATGGTTGTTCAAATGATGATGGAGAACTGGAAACGAAACCCGTACCTACTGGTGTTGACTTTACTATAGATCTTAATTCGCAGGAAGGTTTAGGATTGCAGAATAACGGTGATTTTATTTTAAAGAATGACGTGGTAGTGGTTAAGAACCTTGAAGGTAATTTTATAGCGGCAAGTCAGATATGTAGTCATCAGCAAACAGATCAGGTGAGATTTTTGGATGATAATGGAGGGATTTTTCGTTGCTCCACCCATGGATCAGAATTTGATCAAAATGGAGCTCCTTTAAACACAATTACGAACAATCCGCTTAAAACGTTTAACACAGAACTAAACGGTAATATACTTCGGGTTTTTGAGTAGTTACGGATTAGTCACATTTTTATATTTACGTGAAAAGTTTGGCCCTAAATCTTTTCGTTTTTTCTTGTACTTTTTTTTCTAATGATAAGAATTATACAACTGTACGCCCAATATTTTCACAACTAAAAAAAACATAGTAAGTGAAGAGTTTGGTGGCATTACTTTTTGGTATTCTTACCATGACTTCAGTCTGTGGTCAGGCGAAGAAGTATGTCACTGTTAAGAGATCTGTTAGATTAATGGGCAGTCCCTTTGAACTAACGGTGGTAGCACAAAATGAAGAAATTGGATATATTAATCTGCAAGAGGCCATTGCGGAAGTCAAACGCGTAGAAAAATTGATTTCTTCCTGGGATCCTGAATCAGAGACTTCAGAAATTAATCGGAATGCCGGTTTAAAGCCTGTCAAGGTTAGCTTCGAGCTTTACAAATTAATCGAACGTTCTATTCAGATTTCTGAATTTACCAATGGCGCTTTTGATATTACTGTTGCGGCAATGGAAGTGGTCTGGAAATTTGATGGTTCAATGTCCATGTTTCCAACTCCGGAACAGATCAGTCGGGCAGTTTCCAAAGTAGGTTATAAAAAAATCATTCTGAATAGGGTTGAAAACACTGTATTTCTAAAAGAGAAAGGAATGAAGATTGGCTTTGGGGCAATTGGAAAGGGTTATGCTGCAGATAAGGTTAAGGAACTATTAGTATCCAAACAGGTTCCTGCCGGAATGATTAATGCTTCAGGAGATATATCGACCTGGGGGACAAAGGCTACTGGTGAGAAATGGTTAATAGGCGTGGATCACCCAAGAAGTAATGGCAAAATATTTACCTGGCTGCCACTAATAGAATCATCCGTGTCAATTACAGGTAATCTGGATAGGTATGTAACTTTTAACGGCAAGAAATACGCACATTATATCGATCCAAAATCCGGATATCCAACCACCGGAATAAGCAAGGTAACCATACTTGCCAAAAGTGCGGAACTTTGTGACGCTCTGGCTACTGCAGTCTATGTTTTAGGTAAGGAGAAAGGAATTTCTTTAATAAATCAGTTGGGTGATACCGAAGTAGTAATTGTGGACAGCTATAACCAGATGTTTAAAAGCAATGGGATAATTCTCGACACAGAAGAATAAATTTTCTTATTTTATTTTTATAAGAACTCTTCCTATCTTACTTATGAAGAGGGTAAAATACCTTTAAAAATTTGTAAATTCGCATTCCTAAGAGATGATTGCATGTTAGATAAATTAAATATTGTTAAACAGCGCTTTGATGAAGTATCAGACCTTATAATTCAACCTGATATAATTTCAGATCAAAAACGCTATGTAAAGCTTAATAAAGAATACAAGGATTTACGTTTGCTTATCGATAAAAGAGATCGATATATTGAGCTGACCAATAATATGAACGAAGCTGAGGAAATCATTAATGATGGCAGTGATGCAGAGATGGTTGAGATGGCAAAAATGCAATTGGATGAGGCTAAAGAGGCATTCCCCGCATTGGAGGAGGAAATAAAGTTATTATTAATTCCAAAAGATCCTGAAGATGCTAAAGATGTAGTGATGGAAATACGCGCAGGGACAGGTGGAGATGAGGCCAGTATTTTCGCAGGAGACCTTTACCGAATGTATTCCAAGTATTGCGAGTCTAAAGGTTGGAGAACGAATATTATTGATTTGAGTGAAGGTACCAGTGGAGGTTATAAAGAAATTCAATTTGAAGTTAGTGGAGATGATGTCTACGGGACACTTAAATTTGAAGCGGGAGTCCATCGTGTACAACGGGTACCTCAGACAGAAACACAGGGCCGTGTTCACACCAGTGCCGCAACAGTGATGGTCTTACCTGAGGCCGAAGATTTTGATGTTCAAATAGACCCTAAGGATGTGCGTATAGATTTCTTCTGTTCATCAGGTCCGGGAGGACAATCCGTTAACACAACCTACTCTGCGGTTAGATTAACACATATTCCCACGGGTTTGGTGGCTCAGTGTCAGGATGAAAAATCGCAACATAAGAATAAGGATAAAGCCTTTAAAGTTTTGCGATCCCGACTTTACGATATGGAACTGGCTAAAAGACAAGAGGAGGACGCGGCAAAACGGAATTCACAGGTTAGTAGCGGAGATCGTTCCGCTAAGATTCGCACGTACAATTATCCGCAGGGAAGGGTTACAGATCATAGGATAGGCCTCACGCTTTACGATCTTCAGAATATAATCAACGGAGATATTCAAAAGATTATTGACGAGTTGATGTTGGTTGATAATACCGAAAAACTAAAAGAAGCCTCAGAGATTTTTTAGAATTCAGGATGAAAATTGAACACTTAGTTGAGCAAATCCACAAAAAAGAATCCTTTCTCTGTATAGGTCTGGATACCGACCTGGAAAGAATACCAGCGTATCTCCTGAATGAAGAATCGCCAATATTTTCATTTAATAAGGCTATTATTGATGCTACCCATCACCTTTGTGTCGCCTATAAACCAAATATTGCTTTTTACGAGGCTTATGGTTCAGTGGGTTGGGAAGCCCTGGGTAAAACTATTGAATACCTCAATGAATATTACCCTGAACTTTTTACTATTGCGGATGCAAAACGAGGCGATATCGGGAATACCTCATATCGATACGCAAAAGCTTTTTTTGAAGATTTGAATTTTGACTCTATTACCGTTGCCCCCTATATGGGTAGAGATTCTGTTGAGCCATTTTTATCGTTTGAGAATAAGCATACTATTCTCCTGGCACTGACCTCAAATGAGGGAGCCTTTGATTTTCAAACAAAAAAAATTGGGGAAAAGACGCTGTATGAACAAGTTCTGGAAACATCAAGGTCATACAAAAATGCTCAAAACCTAATGTATGTAGTTGGAGCTACAAAGGCGAGTCATTTAGTTGAAATCCGAAGAATAATTCCAGATAGTTTTCTTTTAGTGCCCGGGGTAGGAGCACAGGGTGGAAGCCTGGAAGAAGTGTGTAAATATGGTTTGAATAAAAATGTTGGGTTATTGGTTAATTCTTCAAGAGGTATTATCTACGCATCAGCCGAAAAGGATTTTGCAATTATGGCTGCACAAAAAGCTGCAAAATTACAGAATAAAATGGCAAAGGAACTCAGAAAGAATTAAGTATTACTGCACAAAATTCTCCAATAGTTTTTTAAGCTTTCGTGCCTTTAGTTCAAAAAATGCGGCAAGCTTATCATCCGTAGTTTTAAAGTCTGATGCCTTGCTTAAAAAATTCTGATATTGAAATTCTATTAGGGCTAAGGCCTTTTGTCCGCTTGTTATTGGAGTAATAGCTCCAACTTTACAATATTGATTATCCATGGTCACATTCTTTGTTCTTACAAATATACGACCAAAAGGAAGGTTTGGATGTTCGGTAGTGCGTGTATTCACCTAAAAATCAGGTGATTTGTCTAATTTTTAACTAATTTGTTGAATATATACCCAATATGCCTTCAAAAAGATAAGAATAGGCAGGTAATTTGGTTTAGTCATAAATGCCAAAAACGAATCACAAATAAGACCTTATTTAATTCACTATAGCAAACAATCCATACTCAATTTTTAAACATGAAATATTCAATATTAATAGTCATTTTTCTTACAGCGGGGTTTGGCAGCTTGGCACAATCTTCAGAGTGTAATTGTTGTTCCGAAAACCATGACGATTTCGATTTTTGGGAAGGCAAGTGGGAAGTTACCAATAAAGATGGAACCTTTGCGGGTAAGAATACAATAGTAAAAATGCAGGACGGCTGCGTGCTAACGGAAAATTGGATTGGAGCCAAAGGACAATACACGGGTACCAGTTTAAATTTTTATAACGATAAAACGGGGCAGTGGGAGCAACTTTGGGTTGATAATTCCGGTAGTCATTTAAAACTTACAGGAAATAGAATAGAGAATCAAATGATAATGAAATCTTTACCTTTTGAGCATAAGGATGGCAAGAAATATGTCAATAAAATTACCTGGACCTTAAATAAAGATGGAACAGTAAGACAACTCTGGGAAATCATGGATAATGGTACGGCTGTAAATGTTGCTTTTGACGGATTGTATAAGAAATTAGATTAATCAATCTATTAAGGCTCTTTTGGAATAAAAAAACCGGTGCTTCCACCGGTTTAAACTAACTAACTCAAAAAATACTAACTCAAAAAATTCGTTCAAGGATATCTGCTTTATAAGTTAACAGAACTACAAAAGTTTGGAAATTGTAGTGATTCACCTTCAAAAATTTAACGTTAATATTTCCTGTTTATTGCAAGGATTTTAAGAAAAATTCAACTAATACTCAAAATTAAACCCAATTCATTGCAAAAGCAGATGATAATTGGATGAATTGTTCCTTGTTAAGGATGCCAGGCAGCTATTCAATAATGATCTGAAATTAATTTGTTGGTTTCTGTCTTGTTTTTAAAAACCTCAAAAGTCTTCCCTTGTGTCCGCAAGGCACCAAGGGTATTTGCATATTGCGCGGCTTTAATAGGGTCTTTGTACAAAGAAAACCCATAAGCCAAACCTCCTGCAAAAGAATCTCCGCATCCTGTAGTATCTATAACATCTTTCATAAAAACAGATTTTATAAATTTTTTCACAGTAGTGTTATCTTCCCGGTAATACACAACGCAACCTCTTGAATCTAGGGTAACATAAAAATATGTGACCCCTTTAGACAGCACGTGTTCTGCCATTGCATCTAAATGATCGGTTTTGTCCTCTTCATAACTCGTCATTTCCTCATATTCGTATTCGTTTTTAAACCAACATGCCTGAGATTCTTCAAGATTCATTTTAAGAACATCAATATAGGGAAGCCATTCATCCATATCCACCCAGAACTTTCGGTACCGATCTCCGGTCATGCTCATTGTGGTAGTTGGCCCATGAGCATCAAAGATTATCAATCCTTTTTTATGCTTTTTAATATACCTCAGGGTGCTAAGTGAAATCTCAAAGTCTGTAATGGGAACAAAAACATAGGCATCAATATCATCCAAATCTGAGATATCTTCAGGCAAAATGGGTTTCATACAAGCCGTTTGCTTCTCCAATCGATTATTTTGATCCAAAAACCTCAGTTCTATAACAGTTCCTTTATCTTCCTTATTTCCAATATGGGTAGTTTCAATATTTGAATAAGGTTCAAAGACTTCCAAAATAGGATCAAAATCTATTTGATGAACATGAGTGATTGGAATAACACTTCCTTCCTCACCCAATAGTTTGGATAAAGCAATTACCGGGTGGGTCACACAACCGTATTTCTGTATTACCTCGTCCTGGTGTGTATAAATAGTATCTCTTGGTATTGGCCCTAAAACCGCTATTTTAACCATAAGCCTGAATCTTTGTAAAATATTATTCTGTTAATATACTAAATAATTTGCGGTGTAAAAAGGGCTGCTTCCCAATGATTTTATGAGAAAATAACAGTTTTATTATTGTATACCATGGTTTTTCTGTTTACATGAAGTTGAACGGCTCTGGAAAGTACAATTTTTTCCAGATCCCGTCCTTTGGCAATAAAATCTTTCACCCGATGTGAGTGAGATACCATGGTGACATCTTGCTCAATTATGGGTCCTGCATCCAGAGCTTCGGTAACATAATGGCTTGTTGCTCCAATGATTTTCACACCGCGTTCAAACGCAGCATGATAAGGTTTAGCTCCGGCAAACGCAGGAAGAAAGGAATGGTGTATGTTGATTATTTTATTTGGAAAATGGTCTATAATTTTACTGCTTAATATTTGCATATATCGGGCCAGTACTATGAAATCTGTCTTATGCGATTTTAAAAGTTCTAACTGTTCCTTCTCGGCCGCAGCTTTGGATTCTTTGGTTACAGGGACAAAGTAGAAAGGAATTTCAAATTGTTCAGCAATATGTTTAGCATCTGCGTGATTACTTAAGACGAAAGGGATCTCCACTTCTAATTCACCCGATTTATATCTGCTGAGCAGGTCATAAAGGCAATGATTGTATTTAGAGACAAAAATGGCCATTCTTGGTTTCAGGTTTCCAGGATGTATGCTCCATTTCATCTCATATGGAAGAGCCAATTTCATCTCGAACTCCTCTTTGAATTTAGAAAATTCAATCGTTTTGTTGGAAAATTCACTTTCCAAACGCATAAAAAAAACACTGAGCTCCTCATCAACATGCTGGTCCAGATAAACGATATTTCCTCCTTTGTTGTGGATAAACCCGGTTATTGCACTTATTATTCCCGATTGATCCGGACAGTGGATAAGAATTGTGTTTCTCAAAATGATATATTTAAGCCTATAAAATTATAATATTAGGAACAGAGGCTTGGTGAAACTAATGATTTTTATAAAATTCTGATTACAAGGTAATTTTTTTTGCATTTTCCGTAAATTGCTAACCTAATGAAGCCCAAAAATTATCAATGGAACAAAATAAAGTCTATAAACCAAAAAATAAAATAAGAGTAGTTACTGCGGCTTCTCTGTTTGATGGTCATGATGCAGCCATTAACATCATGCGGCGCATTATTCAATCTACAGGAGTAGAGGTCATTCATTTAGGCCATGACAAAAGTGTTGATGAGGTTGTAAATTGCGCTATACAGGAAGATGTCAATGCCATAGCAATGACTTCTTATCAAGGTGGTCATAATGAGTATTTTAGATATATGCACGACCTTTTAAAAGACCGTGGGGCTGGTCATATTAAGATATTTGGCGGTGGCGGAGGTGTAATTCTGCCAAAGGAAATAGAGGCCTTGATGAAATATGGGATTACCAGGATTTATTCACCTGATGATGGTCGGACAATGGGATTACAGGGAATGATAAATGATCTTGTAGAAAAAAGTGATACCCCGGTTCCCGACCTAAAACTGGATAGTGGAACTACGCTGATCAAAGCATTAAAGGAAAAACAACCAAAGACTATTGCAAGGCTCATAAGTCTTGCAGAAAACAGACCTTCTGAATTTGAAAAACTCTTTTCCGGAATTCGTCAGGATAACAATAACGTCCCAGTGTTGGGAATTACAGGTACGGGAGGTTCAGGAAAATCTAGTTTAGTTGATGAGCTGGTCAGACGATTTTTAAGAGACTTTCCAGAGAAATCTATTGGTTTGATATCTGTTGATCCTTCTAAAAGAAAAACAGGAGGAGCTCTTCTTGGAGACAGGATCAGAATGAATGCAATTAATGATGATCGGGTGTATATGCGATCCCTGGCAACACGACAATCTAATTTAGCATTATCTAAATATGTGAATGAGGCTGTTGAAGTATTAAAAACAGCGGCCTTTGATCTTATTATTCTTGAAACCTCGGGGATAGGCCAATCCGACACGGAAATAATTGAACATAGTGATGTTTCGCTTTATGTTATGACTCCCGAATTTGGCGCTGCAACACAGCTTGAGAAAATTGACATGCTCGATTTTGCTGATCTCGTGGCTATAAATAAATTTGATAAAAGGGGAGCACCGGATGCGTTAAGGGATGTAAAGAAACAATATGTACGAAATCATGGTCTATGGGAAACAGATGAAGAGACCTTACCTGTATTTGGAACCATAGCTTCACAATTTAATGACCCCGGCATGAATCGTTTATATAAAGCGATTATGCAACAATTAACCGAAAAGGCAAATGCAGATCTGGTTTCGACCCTGGTAGTCAGCCAGGAAATGGATAAAAAGGTATTTGTTGTACCTCCAGCCAGGACAAGATATCTTTCAGAGATTGTGGAAAGCATTAAATCTTATGATACTAAAGTTTCACATCAGGCAGAAGTTGCCCAGCAACTGTATGGAATTTACAAAACGATAGCAGGTCTTTCCAAGACTGCACCAGAGTTGACCAGTGCCGGAATAGAAGTTTTCGGTTTGGATAGTTCCGGGGAAGGTGAAAAAGATAATTTAATTCAACTTTTATTAATTGAATTTGACCGGGTAAAACTCAATTTTGACCCTTATAACTGGGAGATTATACTCAACTGGGATGGTTTGGTAAATAGGTATAAAGACCCTGCCTATGTTTTTAAAGTTAGAGATAAAGAAATACGAATAGATACACATGTGGAGTCACTTTCAGGCCTGGCTATTCCCAAAGTGGTTTTACCAGGGTATAAAGCATGGGGTGATCTGCTTCAATGGCGATTACAGGAGAATGTACCGGGGGAATTTCCATATACTTCCGGACTTTACCCTTTTAAAAGGACGGGTGAAGATCCCACACGGATGTTTGCCGGTGAAGGAGGACCTGAACGCACAAACAGAAGGTTTCATTATGTAAGCCTGGATATGCCTGCCAAGAGATTGTCCACTGCATTCGATTCTGTGACACTCTATGGTAATGATCCTGATCACAGACCTGATATTTATGGAAAGATAGGAAATGCTGGCGTATCTGTGTGCTGTCTGGATGATGCCAAGAAGTTGTATTCCGGTTTTGACCTGAGTGATCCTATGACATCAGTTAGTATGACCATAAATGGACCTGCACCAATGCTATTGGGTTACTTCATTAATGCTGCAATTGATCAAAACTGCGAGAAATATATCCATCAAAATGGCCTTGAAAAGGAGGTAGAATCAAAAATCAAAACATTTTATAAAGGAGATTCAAAAAACAGGCCAAAATATCAGGGCCCTCTACCGGCGGGAAATAACGGCCTTGGTCTTTTTTTACTGGGTATAACCGGAGATAAAGTACTTGCCCCTGAAGTTTACAAAACCATTAAACAAGAGACGTTAAAAACAATACGGGGAACGGTCCAGGCAGATATCCTGAAAGAAGATCAGGCTCAGAATACCTGTATTTTTTCAACGGAATTTGCACTGAGACTTATGGGGGACGTTCAGGAATATTTTATTCTTAATGACGTAAGGAATTTTTATTCTGTATCGATTTCGGGTTACCACATTGCAGAGGCCGGTGCAAATCCTATTACACAATTAGCTTTTACCCTGTCAAATGGTTTTACCTATGTTGAATACTACCTTAGCCGGGGGATGGATATTGACAAATTTGGTCCCAACTTGTCGTTTTTCTTTTCCAATGGATTAGATCCTGAATATGCAGTAATAGGA
>NZ_JBATKE010000141.1:0-9046 GCF_049669105.1 Eudoraea sp. | reverse complement strand
ATTTCAGGGGCATCACAGCTCCTGTATTTTTTACAGTTTCCGGATTTATTTTTACCTATCTGTTAATTCGTGTACCAGAGAAAGGATTTGACAATCCAAGAATAAAAAAAGGGATTAAACGCGGTATTCAACTATTGTTCATTGGGTATCTTCTCCGTTTAAATCTATTTGGATTATTTAAGGGCGAAATGTATGCTTCCTTCTTCCTGGTTGACGTTTTGCATATAATAGGCTTATCAATCCTGGGTATTATTGGTTTGTATTTGCTCACCAGTAAACAAAAAAATTACGTCTTTCCTTCATTATTGCTTTTAATAAGCTGTTTGCTTTTTAGCTTTGAACCAATATATTCCGAATGGACCTTTCAGATACTGCCGGATGCTTTGGCTAATTATTTTACCAGAACAAATGGGTCTGTATTTACTATAATACCATGGTTTGGATATACTGCCATCGGAGGCTTTTTCTCTTACCTGTTTATCCATTTTAAAAATTCTCAATCTCTTTATCCTTCAGCTATTTCTATTGCGGCACTTACAGGTATATTCCTAATCTTTTTCTCATCAGATCTGTTTATAGCAGTCTCATCAATAACCGGGATACAATTGTTCGAAGCTATTGCCGCAAATAATTACCTTTTTATCAGATTGGGAGACGTACTTATTGCCTTTGCTGTCTTTATGCTATTGCGTCAGTTCATTACAAGCAGGACTGTGTTAAAAATAGGTCAGAACACATTATCCATCTATATTATTCATTTTGTTATTCTGTATGGAAGTTTTACCGGACTTGGATTGTATCGATTCTTTTACCAGGCCTTGCCCCCGGCTATTTTGATTCCCGCAGCCATAGCCTTTATGTTTGCTTGCTCCTTTCTGGCTTTGTTTTATGCCAGGAACGAAGACCAAATCAAACAAGGTATAAATGCCGGGCTTATAGATCTCAGAAGTAAGCTGGAGCCATGGGTAAATTATACGCAAAGGATATTAAAAATAAGTATTTACAGGATACTTAGAAGCATTGGATTGGTAAAGAGCTAAAAATGATTGCCAACAATTCCAGGTCATACTAATTTTAGTAAACCTTAAACTTCTAAGAAATAATTCAACTCATTAAATATGCAAAGCTCTGTCATCCGTAGCGGCCAGAGCAGCTTCTTTTACTGCTTCGGCATAGGTTGGATGTGCATGACTCATCCGCGAAATATCCTCGGCTGAAGCTCTGAATTCCATAGCAGTGACTGCCTCGGCAATCAGATCGGCACATCGGGCACCTATCATGTGTACTCCAAGGACTTCATCTGTTGTCTTATCTGCAAGAATTTTTACAAAACCATCGATATCCATGCTAGCTCTGGATCGTCCTAAAGCGCGCATTGGAAATTGACCTGATTTATATTCCACACCAGCTTCTTTTAATTCTTCTTCAGTTTTTCCAACGGATGCTACTTCGGGCCAGGTATAGACAACGCCGGGAATTAAATTATAATCTATATGCGGCTTTTGACCGGCAATAATTTCAGCGACCATTGTACCTTCCTCCTCGGCTTTATGCGCAAGCATTGCGCCCTTAACCACATCACCAATAGCGTATATATTTGGAATATTGGTCTGTAGGTTGTTGTTTACTGCTACCCTGCCCATATTATCCAACTGAACACCTGCGGATTCTGCATTTAAGCCATCGGTGTATGGCCTTCTGCCCACAGAAACGAGGCAATAATCTCCTTTTAATATCACTTCACTTCCTTTTTTGTCATCGGCTTTGATAATTACCTCATTCTTCTTTCGCTCAACCGACTTCACCTTATGTGAAAGCAGAAACTTAACTTTTTGTTTTTTTAAAACCCTCATAAGCTCTTTGGAAAGTCCTCCATCCATACCGGGGATAATTCTATCCATAAACTCTACCACAGTAACTTCAGAACCTAATCGCTTATATACCTGACCTAATTCCAATCCAATCACCCCACCGCCAATAATGATCATGTGTGAAGGGATCTCCTTCAATTTTAAGGCCTCTGTAGAAGTGATTACACGTTCCTTGTCCAGATTGATAAATGGCAGTGTAGAAGGTTTAGAGCCTGTGGCAATGATTATATTTTTGGCTTCTATAGTTTGCGGTTGTCCTTTCGATGGTTCTATTGCGATGTGGGTGCTGTCCTTAAAACTTCCTTTGCCTTCAAAAACATCAATCTTATTTTTATCCATCAAAAACTGAATTCCCTTGGTAGTTTGATCTACTACTGCTTGCTTACGCGCAATCATCTTTTCAAGGTTTATTTTTATTTCTCCGGGGATTTCTATGCCGTGATCTTCAAAATGTTTTACCGCTTCTTCATAATGATGACTGGAGTCTAACAGGGCTTTGGAAGGAATACAACCCACATTAAGACAGGTTCCTCCCAAAGTTGAATATTTCTCGATTATGGCAGTTTTCATACCCAATTGTGCGCATCTGATGGCAGCAACATACCCACCTGGTCCGGAGCCTATAACGGCCACATCATATTGATTCATAGTCTTCTTTTTTTAAGTAAAAGATTGTTTTATAAAGGGATATTCAGAAAATCAGATCACAAAAGTACAAATGTTTTTGTTTAGGTCATAAGAGAATCAGAGCTTAAGAAAACCCAAACTACAAGTTTAGTTAAAAGTGTAAGGCGGTGCTGTATTTTACCTCATTAATAACAAAAGAACTCTGGGTGCTTCCAATATTTTTAATAGCCGTCAACTTCGTCACCATAAACTCTCTGTAAGTTGCCATATCACTTACATTAACCTTAAGGATATAATCATAATCCCCGCTAATATGATAACATTCCGAAACTTCTTCCAGCTGAACTATTTCTCGTTCGAACTGAAGCACATACTCTTTTATATGTTGGATCAATTTAACATGACAGAGTACCATAAAAGCCTTGTTTACCTTATTCCTATCAACCAAAGCAACATACCTGGTAATCACAGCTGTTTTTTCCAATCGTTTTATCCGCTCATATACCGCAGTGGTTGAAAGTCCAAGTCGGTTTGCATATTCTTTGGTTGTCCATTTACTATCCTCTTGAAGGAGTGCTAATAATTCCCTGTCTTTTGCGTCTATTTTAATCATGATTTATTTACATTAAAAACTACTTTATCTATATAAAAATAAATATTTAATCTATTTTATTATATAAATATAGTTTTATTTTCTAATATATTCAATTATAGTTGTTTTTCAATCTGCCTTTCAATATTTTTATACAACAAAACTTAAGCTGTTATGAAACATAATGCAACAGACAAAATTCAGGAATTGCACAATTTTGGCGAATTCGGAGGTGTAAATCCGTCTATATCCGACTCGTCTACTTATACTTTCCTATCCGCAAAAACTATGTTCGATACCTTTGAAGGGAATACTGAAGGTTGCTACTTATATAGCCGACACTCCTCCCCTTCCAATCTCTATTTGGGAGAAGCTCTTGCGGCTCTCGAAGGAACAGAAACGGCAAATGTCACCGCAAGTGGCATGGGAGCAATTACAGCGGTAATTCTGCAATTATGTAATTCGTCAGACCATATTGTCAGCAGCAGGACTATTTATGGAGGCACTTATGCTTTTATGAAAAATTTTCTTAGAAAATTTAATATCAATACTTCATTTGTAGACATTACAAAAATTGATATTGTAGAAAAGGCAATTACAGCGGATACCAAAATGATATTCTGTGAATCTATAAGCAACCCTTTACTAGAAGTTGCCGATTTAAAGGCGCTATCCAGATTGGCCAAAAAATACGATATTCCTCTGGTGGTAGACAATACTTTTTCGCCCTTATCAATTGCTCCGGGTAAACTAGGAGCAGAGATAGTGATCCATAGCCTGACTAAATTTATAAATGGAACCAGCGATAGTGTAGCAGGGGCGGTTTGCGGGACAAAGGAGTTTTGCCTCAGCCTAAAGGATGTGCATAATGGAGCCGGAATGCTTTTGGGCAGTACTCTTGATAGCCTCAGGGCATCCTTTATTCTAAAAAATATGCGAACGCTTCATATCAGAATGAAAAAACATAGCGAAAATGCATTATTTCTGGCCAAAAATTTTGAAAAAGACGGGCTTAGGGTGGTCTATCCAGGTCTTAAATCACATCCCGGGTACCATACTATGAAAAAGCAGATGGTTTCCGAATATGGGTATGGGGGTATTATGACCATAGATGTAGGTAGCCTTGAAAATGCAAATAAACTGATGGAGTTAATGCAAAAGAAAAACCTTGGTTATTTGGCCGTTAGTCTTGGGTTCTATAAAACGCTGTTTAGTGCACCTGGCACATCCACTTCATCGGAAATCCCTTTGGAAGAACAAAAATCTATGGGTTTATCGGATGGCCTTATACGCTTTTCTATTGGCCTGGATAATGATATTAAGAGAACCTATAAATTAATGAAGGAATGCATGCAAAGTCTGCACATCCTTGAGGATAAAGTCGCATCTCCTGTTGCATAGATGATTTAGGGGTTTGCAGAACAGCGGCCAAAGTTGTAATATTACGAATCAACTAACCAAACCTTATGGCCGATAAAAAATCCAATAAATACAGACAACAGGAACATATAGTTGAAAACCGGGAACTAAATATTTGGGAGGCATTAATCCCTGTTATTGCCCTTGTAGGAATGCTTGCCTACAATGTCTATGTTTTCGGAGACGATGCTATTGGTGGTTCTAATCAGTTTATTTTATTAATGGGTGGTGCAGTAGCCGCTATTGTTGGTTTTTTTAATAAAGCTACCTATAAACAGATGTTGGCAGAAGTGGCCGAAAATGTGAAGTCCACTACCGGTGCTTTATTAATACTCCTGATGGTTGGGGCGCTGGCAGGAACCTGGATGATAAGTGGAATTATCCCGGCAATGATCTATTATGGCCTTCAAATTCTTAACCCTACCATATTTCTTGCCGCTAGCTTAATTATTTGTGCTATAATTTCAATTGCGACAGGCAGCAGCTGGACTACCTCGGCTACCGTTGGTATTGCCCTTATAGGAATTGGGGATGCCCTGGGAATTCCTATGGGTATGACAGCAGGTGCAGCGCTTTCGGGAGCTTATTTTGGTGATAAGATGTCACCCCTGAGTGATACCACAAATCTTGCCCCTGCCATGGCTGGTGGCGATTTATTTGGACACATCAGATATATGACCTATACCACCATCCCAACAATAACCATTACCTTATTGGTATTTGTAATTATCGGCCTGAATCTCGAGACGACCGGCATAGCTGACACAGAAAGTATTCTGAAATCTATTGATTCAACCTTCACCATAAACGGCTGGTTGTTTCTGGTTCCATTAGCAGTAATTCTTATGATTGTAAAAAAAGCACCTCCACTTGTCGCCTTGCTTATCGGCACTTTACTGGGTGGAGTTTTCGCTTTGTGGTTTCAACCCGATATCGTTGCGGGAATTACAGGTGCCAAGGAATTAAATTTTGAATCTGGGTATAAAGGAATATTGAATGCGATTACAATTAAAACCTCCGTAGCAACGGATAACCCGGCACTTAACGATTTATTTTCTGCAAAAGGTATGTCGGGGATGTTAGGTACCATATGGCTTATTGTATGTGCCATGGTATTTGGCGGTATTATGGATGGAATAGGCGCGTTATCAAGGATTACTAAGTCATTACTTGGGCTGGCAAAGACCACATTTGGGCTTTTTGCAAGTACCGTAGGAAGTTGTCTTGCACTTAACGTTACGGCATCGGATCAGTATCTTGCCATTGTAGTCCCGGGAAAAATGTTTGCCAAGGCATATGAAGACCGGGGGTTAGCCCCTGAAAATCTAAGCAGGACTCTGGAAGACTCCGGAACGGTGACCTCCGTGCTTATCCCCTGGAATACATGCGGAGCATATCATAGCGGGGTATTAGGTGTAGGAGTTGCAGATTATTTCTTCTTTGCTATTTTCAATTGGTTAAGTCCAATCACCACACTTTTCTTCGCTGCCTTGGGAATAAAAATCAAGCATTTGGCCTCCGCAAAGGCTTCTTGAATAAGTAAACCTGATTTATAATTGAATGATGTTTAACTTTTCCAGCTTTCGCCTATCATTTCAATCATTTATTTTTTAATTTCACACAGAATTTTAAAAATTATAAAATGGCTACTGTAACACTTAAGGGAAACGCAATACATACATTGGGAAATTTACCCTCCATTGGGGATAAGGCGCCGGGTTTTTCTCTTACAAAAAATGATCTTTCATCCGCTTCACTATCGGACTATAGTGGTAAGAAAGTAGTGCTCAATATCTTTCCCAGTATAGATACAGGGACTTGTGCACAATCTGTTAGACAATTTAACACGGAGGCGGCCGAATTGAATAATACTGTTGTCTTATGTATATCCAAGGATTTGCCATTTGCCCAGACCAGATTTTGTGGAGCTGAAGGAATTGATAATGTTGTAATGTTATCTGATTTCAAAGATGGTAGTTTTGGTAAAGCATATGGTGTGTCGTTCATTGATGGCCCGCTACAACCATTACTTTCACGATCTGTTGTGGTTATTGGCGAAGATGGAAATGTGCGCTATACAGAGCAGGTATCAGAAACTGTAAACGAACCAAACTACAAAGCGGCCCTCGAAGCTTTAATGGATGCCTAGAGAAAATCTGATTGTTAACCGGATAAAGGGAATTGGGTATGCTTTTCGCGGAGCATGGCTCTTAATCCGTACGGAGAGTAGTATCCAGATCCAGGTAGTCATTGCATGTATTATGACCGTTGTCGGGTTTTATTTTGAGATATCACAAACCGAATGGATTTTACAGATATTTGCAATTGCATTGGTGCTCGGTGTAGAAGGCCTGAATACTGCTATTGAAAAAATGTCAGATTATATACAACCTGAATTTGATGAGAAAATTGGGTTTATCAAAGACATATCTGCAGGAGCTGTTATGCTGGTTTCATTAGCAGCAACCATCATTGGATTTATCATCTATGTCCCAAAAATTATTTAGGACGATTGTAGATAGTCCTTCCTTCGTAAATTTGTATTTTTACCCCAAAGAATAGATTATTCAATGGCAAAGAAGAGAAAAAAAACAAGGCCCGCTTCTTCTAAAAAAGGTTTTTCTTTTAAGTTGTCCAAACAAAATAAAATTATCCTGGGAAGTCTTTTGGTACTTCTCAGCATTGCCCTCTTCTTTTCATTTACCTCCTTTTATTTCTCATGGCAGGCCGATCAAAGCCTTCTTACCGAATTTGCCGACAGGAATGAGCAGGCAAATAACTTATTGAATAAATTTGGAGCAAGCGTTAGCCACTTCTTTATGTATAGAGGATTTGGTGTGGCCTCTTTTATTTTTCCTGTTTTATTATGTATTACAGGTTTATACATGTTTTTAAGCCTTGATAATAAAGGGTTGTTAAGCAAGTGGATTTGGGGATTGGTTTTTGTTATATGGCTTTCAATTGCGATGGGTTTTTTCGCTTATGAACGTCCTTTATTGGGTGGTCTTGTAGGTTATGAAATGAATGATTTTTTACAGGATTATACAGGTAAAATTGGGGTTTTATTGCTTTTGGTATTTGGTCTTACCGTTATTCTGGTTCGCCTGTTTAAGTTCTCACCTGAAGGTATTGCGGCCTTTTTTAAACGAAAATCGAAATCTCTGGCTACAGAATTTCAAAATGGTGGTGGAGAAGAGATCTTAATGGATATTGATAAAGAACTCCCTATCGTCATTGATACTTATACCCATAAGGAAGATATTCCCCCTTTGACTACAGAAGTGGAGAACCCGGGAGAAAATGATAGTACCACAGGGATGCCTCCTAAGGAAGATTCCATAGAAATGGAAGTAGAGAAAATTACGGAAGAAAAAGAAGAAAAGGATATTCTCTCTGAAAAATTAGTTGCAGATTTTGGTGAATTTGATCCCACTCTGGAGCTAGCCAATTATAAGTTTCCACATCTGGACCTGCTTGATGCACATGGTGCGTCTGGAGGGATTACGATAAATCAGGAAGAGCTTGAGGAAAATAAAAACAAGATTGTTGAGACTTTAAAGAACTACAAGATTGGCATAGCTCAGATAAAGGCTACGATTGGGCCAACGGTTACCTTATATGAAATTGTTCCGGTTGCGGGGGTGCGTATTTCCAAAATAAAAAATTTGGAAGATGATATTGCCTTGTCTCTGGCAGCTTTGGGTATTCGAATTATTGCCCCAATACCAGGTAAAGGAACTATCGGCATTGAAGTTCCAAATAAAAATCCATCTGTTGTATCTATGCGCTCTGTCATAGCTTCCAGCAAGTTTCAAAAAGCTGAAATGGAATTGCCTATAGCTTTTGGCAAGACCATAAGCAACGAAACCTTTGTGGTAGATTTAGCAAAAATGCCTCACCTGCTAATGGCCGGCGCAACTGGTCAGGGTAAGTCTGTTGGTTTAAATGCGGTTTTGACTTCATTGCTTTATAAGAAGCATCCTGCAGAAGTAAAATTTATCCTCGTTGATCCAAAAAAGGTAGAACTTACCTTGTACAATAAAATTGAAAGGCATTATTTGGCAAAACTGCCCGATTCGGAAGAGGCCATAATAACCGATAATACGAAAGTAATTCATACCTTAAACTCCTTGTGCATAGAAATGGACAACCGTTATGAAATGCTAAAGTTGGCCATGGTTAGAAATATTAAAGAATACAATGTAAAGTTCAAAGCCAGAAAGCTTAATCCAAACGACGGCCACAAATTTTTACCTTATATTGTATTGGTTATTGACGAATTTGCCGATCTAATAATGTCTGCCGGGAAAGAAGTAGAAACGCCGATTGCAAGGTTGGCGCAGTTGGCAAGGGCCATAGGCATCCATTTGGTAATTGCAACACAAAGACCATCAGTAAACGTTATTACGGGTTTAATTAAGGCAAATTTTCCGGCAAGGCTTGCCTTCAGGGTAACCTCAAAAATAGATTCAAGGACTATTTTGGATACCCAGGGAGCTGATCAACTTATCGGAAGGGGCGACATGCTTTTCACTCA
>NZ_JBATKE010000140.1:0-7836 GCF_049669105.1 Eudoraea sp. | reverse complement strand
TCAAAATAAGTCGAATCTTCATTTTGGATTACTTTAAATAAAGGGCCCCCGAATTGAACAGGAGCCCTCTATAGTGTTTATTTTTTGCTTATTTTTTTCTTTTTCGCAGTAGGCTTATTTACACCTTTTTTTATCATCTTTTTTTGAGGGGCCATATTTTTTTGGATGATCATTTTTCGATACTGATACATATTACTAAACATTTGACCATTAGTATTCAGGCATTGTCCATCCTGCAGTTGTAATCTTTTTTGATCTCTTGTTTGAAAACTTCCATCAGGGTTCACTACAACTCCATTTCCAAGGTCCAGACTTTCTTGTAAACGTTGCTGTGTCTGATTCCTTACTACATACATATCTCCGTCAACCAAAGTATATTGGACTCTGTTTTGATTTCGTTCCCGAATTTGATCCTGGGTTAATCCTTTATTCTCCTGACCTACTTTATAGCGGTACTGGTATTCATTCCGATATTTGATACCATCACCATCTAAACATTCCCCATTTTTCAGTTTCAGGCGGTCACCATCTGTGGTTTGATATGTACCGTCTGGAGACACCACAGATCCGTCTGCTAAGGTCTGTTTATCTTTAAGGCGCATTTCTGCCCGATCTCTTAATTCTAACATTTCGCCATTAACCATAACCAATTTGGTACGGTCTTGATCCTGAATTCTATCCTGATCTCTTTCCTGGGCCGTAAGCGCCATAGATCCTAAAACTATTAGCGCCAATAAAACTAAATTTCTTTTCATGGTATTGAGATTTAATATTAATAAATAATGTTACAAACTTATAAGACTAAAACAACCAGGACAATGACCTAAGTCATGCAGCCTTAACAAATACAGGGGTTTTGTGGAACTTATGTTACATTCAGGAGAAATTTTCTACAAAATTTAAGGAGTGTCAAAATTCGCATATTTACGTATTGTATATATCTTATTTTAAAAAGATTCGAGTTCTATATATGAATCAACCACGCACTGATTTTGCTCAGAAACCACATGATTTCTTAAGTATAATTTACTAATATTTGGAGTATAGTAACATTTGTTACACTTACGTTATTAAATAAATTCTTAATTTAGATTCTTTAGAAATAAACTGAATAATGAAAAGACGAAACTTCGTTAAAAAGGCGACAATAGGCACCATGGCCTCTGTAATAGGAGCAGATATTGTATTTGGTTCGGTTATGCCCGAAGGCTACAAACCACTAGCCTTCCAGGACCCTGACCCCTTCAAAATGTTTGACAAGGATAAAGGGATGGTAGTGTTAAACGACAAACCCTGGAATATAGAAGCAAAGGCTCACCTTTTGGATGATAAAATAACGCCTAACAAGTTTATGTTTATTCGAAATAATGGACTAATTCCCGAAAACATAGATGCTAACAGTTGGACCTTGACATTCGATGGAGAGTCGGTAAGGCAAGAGAAAACATATAGCCTGTCAGAGTTAAAAACAAAATTTCCACAGTATACCTACCAATTGACCCTAGAATGTGGCGGTAATGGCCGAAGTGAATTTGACCCGCCCGCAAAGGGAAATCAATGGACAATTGGGGCGGTTTCCTGTGCTACCTGGACCGGAATAAGGCTAAAAGACGTTTTGGAAGATGTTGGAATAAAAGATGACGCAGTTTACATTGGATATCACGCTGCGGATGTACATTTAAGCAGGGATCCGGGGAAAGAGCCAATTTCCCGTGGTGCCCCGATGGTGAAGGCACTGCAAGAGGAAACCTTACTTGCTTTTAAAATGAACAACAAGGATATTCCATTAGCTCATGGCTACCCTTTACGGCTGATTGCCGGGGGCTGGCCGGCTTCAGTTTCCGGGAAATGGATAAATAGAATCAGTATTCGAAATAAGGTACATGATGGCACCAAAATGACCGGCGATGCTTATAGGGTACCTTGTAACCCTGTAGCTCCTGGGGAAAAGGTTAAAGAAGAGGATATGTGCATTATCGAATCTATGCCTGTAAAATCATTAATAACCTATCCAAAATCGGGGGCTATGATTAATAAAGGTAAAAAACTGGACATCCGGGGACATGCCTGGGCCGGAGAGCTTGAAGTAGTAAAAATGGAATATTCCATAGATTTTGGTTCCACCTGGCAGTCCTGTCCAATAGAAAAACCGGCAAACAGATTGGCGTGGCAACATTTTAATGCTTCAATAGACTTTCCAAAAGAAGGTTATTATGAAGTTTGGGCTCGGGCCACGGATTCCAACGGTATAAGTCAACCCATGATATTACCAGGCTGGAATCCAAAGGGTTACCTTAATAACGCATGCCATAGAATTGCAGTAAAGGTTACATAAATGCAGGAGCACTCTAAGTTCAAACAACAAGTAAAAGCCATCTATAGACTTATGGCGGGCTTATTCGGCTTATTCATTGTAGCTGCAATCGGAATCCTGTTTTTGTTATCTAATCCTGATTGGACCAGGAAAAAGGCATCAGAAGTTGAGCCGGAATATGTTTCTATCCAGGAAACAGATGATTTTGACAAGATTGAAAATGGCATACATGTCAGAACCGGTCTTATAGAAGCTGATGGTTTAATGACAGTTGTGAATAATTGTACAAATTGCCATTCTGCAAAACTAGTCACCCAAAATAGAATGAATGAGGAACGCTGGATTGCGACCATCAGGTGGATGCAGGAAACGCAAAATTTATGGGATTTGGGAAATAATGAAGCAATAATTGTAAACTATCTGGTTACTAATTACCCGCCTATGAAAAAAGGAAGACGTGAAATATTATCAGATATTGAATGGTATGAACTCACGGATTAGTATATATGCGGTTTTGTATATTTTGCTGCTATCCTGCAAGGGAATCAATGAAAATCCAAACCTTGTCATTACAAATTATGCCTCTTCGGAGCATCTTATTGAGGCAAAAGAATTATTAAAAACTTTAAACGACGAAAATATAAAAATAGTTGATTTCAGAAATCCTGAGGATTATAAGACAGGACATATTTATGGATCTTTGAATATATGGCGAACAGATGTTTCTGATAGTTCATTTCCATATATAGGAATGCGAGCCGGTAAGAAAAATATTGAACTTCTTTTCGGCGAATTAGGAATTGATAACAATGATCTTATTGTAGTCTATGATGATAAGGGCTCACCCGATGCTATGCGCTTATGGTGTTTATTAAAAAACTATGATTTTGATTCGGTGAAAATATTAAATGGTGGATTAAAGAGCTGGGGAAGTGTGGGTGGAAAACTTACCACAGATCCCTTCTCATATAACCCTACCCAATTTTATCTTCCTGAAAAAAGCAGTAAAAATTTGTGGATTGATAAAGACGAACTAATGGATTTAATAAGCGATGAGAGTAAAAATGTTATTCTTATTGATACCCGTAGTTCTGAAGAATACAAAGGAAACCATATAAAAAAAGGAGCCTCAAAAGGAGGAAGAATTCCAAAAAGTATCCACATAGATTGGGCAGATGCGGTTGATCTCGAGGGCAGTAAAAAGTTCAGGTCCATTGAGGAATTGCTAAAGATTTACAAGGGTTTGGAAATGGGTTTAAAAGATACGGTTATTGTTTATTGTCATACGGGTTACAGATCATCTTTGACTACCTTTGTATTAAGAGAATTGATGGGATTTGAAAATGTCTGGAACTATGATGGATCCTGGGTAGAATGGAGTTATTTTGACGAATTACCTTATGAAAAAGATAGTATTATATTATAAAATCAAATAATTATGGAAAAATATATTGACGCATTTGTTTCGGCTTTTTCGGGGAGTGTAAATTGGACCTGGAAGTCTATTATTTTTGATGTCCCCTGGTATACAAACTATTTTTGGGGACTGGTGGTAATTTCATTAGCAGTTTGGATTCTGGAAATTCTTTTTCCATGGCGGAAGGACCAATCTATTTTTAGAAAAGACTTTTGGTTGGACGCTTTTTATATGTTCTTTAATTTTTTCATGTTCGCTATAGCCATTAGCGGATTCTATAATTTATTAGAAGCATTATTCAGCGATATTGGAATTACGTCTAAAAGTCTTGCTATAGTAGATATTTCCTCATATCCCATGTGGTTACAATTACTTTTGTTTTTTATTGTTTTAGATTTTGTGCAATGGTTTACTCATATCCTGCTTCACAAGTATCATTTCTTATGGAATTTTCATAAAGTACATCATTCTGTAAAGGAAATGGGCTTTGCAGCCCATCTGCGCTATCATTGGATGGAGAATATCCTATACAAACCTCTAAAAGTTTTCGGCGTAATGATTCTGGGCGGATTTGAACCGGAGCAGGCATATGTGGTTCATTTTCTTGCTATTGCTATTGGTCATTTAAATCACTCCAATATTAAAATTACCTATGGCCCATTGAAGTATATTTTTAACAATCCGGTCATGCATCTTTACCATCATGTAAAGGCTTTACCTGAAGGGAGATATGGTATTAATTTTGGAATAAGTTTAAGTCTTTGGGATTATATTTTTAAAACTAACTATGTTCCGGAAGACAGTGGAACGATAGAACTTGGTTTCCCAGGAGATGAAAAATTTCCACATGATTTTGTGCATCAGGAATTATATGGTTTTGGGAAACCTAAGGATGAGCAATAAGTAATATATAATTTAATTATTTTCTTTAAAACTTATGGCCCAGATTCCTCTGACCTCGTTGTCCTGATAATCCCGGGCCATATCTTTTGGATAGAGTTTATCCAGTATAACTAAAGTGGATGTTGATATCTGCTCTTCTGACACTCCATGGCACTGAAGGCACATGGCGTTTGTCGTAATGGGATAATAGAAATCTATCTGCCCATCCGTTATGTCCAAAATTGGATCTACGGCCTTAGCTGATGCCAGTATTTCTTTAAAGTCCGCTATAAAAGTTAATTCCTTTTCATTGGCTTTGTTTAAAGGGTTTCTGGGCTTATCAGTAACACGCCTTATTGTAGCACCTTTCGCTAAAGACAGACTGTCTGTTAGTGGAAGTGCATTTATATTACAAAATTCAACTGCGCCATCCGGACCTTTTTCAGTAATAGCCTGCACTAATTTCTTACCTAATGCACCCTTTGCAGCGGCAGCGTACTTCTGACCTAACTTCTTATATTTTTTAAGGGTGTCTATGGATACTTTTCCCATATGTTTACACTGTCCCTTATCTTTTCCCATGCAATTCCCGGAGCATTCCCCCATTCCCTTTCCTTTCCCCATGCCCTTTCCTTTCCCCTGGCCTTTACCCATATGTGATTGGAACCAATCCGGAGTATCTATATCATTATCATATAGATATTGTGCAATTTGTATAATTGTCTCATCAGGAAAGGATTGATATGGCATTATTCCAAATTTTCTTAAGGCCCCCGGCATTCTGGAATTTTTCTCACTGGGATCTTTCACCCAGGACATGATGTCCTTAACAAATTGGTCTCTCGAAGTTGTTGCTTTAAGATAGTGTTTCTTAACTGCCATCATTGGAGGTGCTATCATTTCGTTCTGCGCTGTCTCAGGATTATGACAGGTATAGCATTCTTTTTCCAATAAAATTTTTCCCGGATGAGATTGATCAGTTGCTAATTCAGTTCCCGGGGTTTTGTCAATAGCATGAATGGCATTTTTAGGCGCGTCTTTACATGAGGCCAAGCATAAAAATATCGTAATAAACAATAGGTGTTTCATTACTTCGATATTTTCCCGCTTGCACAACTTAAAAATGAACGTGCTTTAGCGGATGCACTATTTCTATACTCAATGGAAGGATATCCAAGTGCTTTTAGTTTATCCTTGACTAAAATGGCATCATCCATATTTTCATAGGTAAAATGAACTGTGGCCGTTTCTGTATCCACATCAATGTCTGAAAGACGGTCCATTTCTGATAATTTACTGGTGATGGTTTTGGCACAACCGCCGCATTTGAGGTTTTGAACAATTACTGAGGCCTTCATAATATATATTATTTTGTTTGTTTGAATATCTACATCGCTATTCCCATCTTATTATTCCTCCTTTTAGATCATAAATCTTTTCAAATCCCATTGCAATAAGTTTTCTTGCTGCCTTTTGACTTCTGTTTCCGGACTGACAATAGAGATAAACAGGTTTGTCTTTTTGCAATTTTTCAAACGATTTTTGAAAATCAACTGTATTAAAAAAATCAATATTAATGGCCTTTCCAATGTGCCACCGTTTATATTCTTTGGCTGTTCTAACATCGACCAACTGAACTTTCGGACCTTTAATGGCCTCTTTATATTTTGAAACTTCTAAAATCTCAAATTTATCTGATTGCAAGGTTTTTAACCCGAATAGTGTTTTAAATAATGACATTGTTATTTCTCTATAAATAATTAATAAACTTTTGGTAGGAAAGGGAACGACCAAAAAATAATCTGGTCATTCCCGTAACAATCAACCAAAACAAACTTTAAAACAATTTTCTATAACATGGTTGTCGGACATATATAATCCGATTTTTCAACCTTTGTTTTTTTGATTTCATCAAAACCATCCGAGACATCAACGAAATCTTCCCAACCTCTCTGCATTAAGATAGATGCAGCGATCATACTTCTGTAACCTCCTTCACAATACAGCACAAAAGGTTTATCTTTTGGAAATTGAGAAAGATGCTGATTTAATTCATTTAAAGGAATATTAATCGCTCCAATAACATGTTCAGAATCAAATTCACTTTTTTTCCTTATATCAAAGGCAAGTGGTCCTTCCCCAAAATATGCCTTTTCAAACTGACTTGCCGTAATTCTCTTAATTCTTTCAACTTGCTTCTTCTCCTTTTGCCAGGCAACAAATCCGCCATCTAAGAAACCAATAGCATGGTCATAACCAACTCTTGAAAGTCTGGTAATAGCTTCTTCTTCTTTATCCGGATAGGTTATTAGTAAAATTTCCTGTTTTACGTCCGGTATCATTTCTCCAACCCATTGAGCGAAATTGCCATCAAGACCAATACTTATACTATTGGGAATATGCCCTTTCGCAAAATCTTCAGGCTTGCGCGTGTCCAACATTAGCGCATTCGTTTCATTCGCAACAACTTCAAAGGCATTTGGGGACAACGGCTTTTCCCCTCTTTCTCTTACAATGTCAAGACTCTCATACCCCTTAATATTCAGCAAAACATTTTGCGGGAAATAGCCAGGAGGTGCTGTTAAGCCTGTAAGAAGTTCCTTAATAAATTCATCTTTGGACATATCAGGCCTTAGTGCATAATTTACTTTTTTCTGATGCCCCAGCGTGTCTGTCGTTTTCTTACTCATCATTTTTCCGCATGCGGAACCTGCCCCATGATTGGGATAAACAATCAAATTATCATCTAACGGCATGATTTTATTACGAAGTGAATCAAATAAATATCCGGCCAATTTTTCTTCAGTAAGTTCTGAAACTACATGCTGGGCAAGATCTGGTCTGCCAACATCTCCAATAAATAATGTATCACCGGTTATCAGACCATGTTCCTTTCCATTCTCGTCAATTAACAAATAAGTAGTACTCTCCATTGTATGACCTGGAGTGTGAATTACTTTAACCTGATAATCCCCAACTTTAAAAATCTGATTGTCCTTTGCAACAGTAGCTTCGTATCCAGGTTTAGCGGTTGGGCCAAATACAATTTCTGCACCGGTTTTTTTCTTTAGATCTAAATGACCACTTACAAAATCGGCATGAAAATGTGTTTCAAATACATATTTTATAGTTGCTCTGTCTTTTTTTGCTCTTGCAATATAGGGTTCAACCTCCCTCAACGGATCAAATATTGCGGCTTCACCTTTACTCTCCAAATAATAAG
>NZ_JBATKE010000139.1:0-2858 GCF_049669105.1 Eudoraea sp. | reverse complement strand
GTATAATAGCGGCAGAACTAGATAGTATAGAGGGTACGGGTAAAGAAGGCAGGGTTACCAAAAATGATATTTTGGCCTATATAAAAAATGGGAAGCCCGAAATTACTGAGGTTCCTAAACCGGTTGTGGAGCCTGTCAGGGCGCCTGAACCTGTAAAGCAGGAAACGACTGTTAGTGCAGAGCCACATCAGGTCACAAGGGTACAGTCTAATGGCGAAGATGAGATTATTCCAATGACGCGGATGGGTAAGCTTATAGCCCATCATATGATAGAGAGTATCTCTACTTCAGCACACGTACAAAGTTTTATTGAAGTAGACGTTACCAAGGTAGTTGCGTGGAGGAATAAGGTTAAGGATGCTTTTCAGAAAAGTGAAGGAGAAAAGTTGACATTTACGCCTATTTTTATGGAGGCAGTTGCAAAAGCCTTAAAGAAATATCCAATGGTTAACATTTCCGTTGATGGAGAAACAGTGATAAGGAAAAAGAATATCAATATTGGAATGGCTGCTGCTTTGCCCGATGGAAATCTGATCGTACCGGTAATAAAAAATGCAGATCAGCTAAATTTGGTTGGAATGGCCAAAGTAGTTAATGATCTTGCGAACAGGGCAAGAAACAATGCATTAAAACCGGATGAAGTAAAAGACGGCACTTATACAGTTACAAACGTGGGATCTTTCGGAAGTGTTTTTGGAACTCCTATTATTAATCAGCCGCAGGTTGGGATTCTTGCTTTAGGGGCTATTCGTAAAATGCCTTCGGTAATTGAAACTGCGGAAGGTGATTTCATTGGTATTCGTAGCAAAATGTTCCTCTCGCACAGCTACGATCACAGAGTAGTAAACGGTGCTTTGGGCGGGATGTTTGTTAAGGCAGTTGCCGACTACCTCGAGGCATGGGACGTGGATAGGGAGATTTAGTCTGATTTTTGAAGATACCAGACATCAAATTTTTAGACTTTCATTTCAAGAATACGAACTTTAATGCTTTTAGATGATATGAAAATTGCATTGCCTTTGTTTAAAATCTCTTAAAAGATATGTTTTTAAGTGCTGTTTAACTTTGTATTAAAAATTATCTTTGCCTAATTATCCCACAAAAATGGAATTAAAACTCAGCAAACCCATCTGTTTTTTTGATTTGGAAACTACGGGGACAAATGTCGCCAAGGACCGAATTGTTGAAATTTCTATTCTGAAAGTTTATCCTAATGGTAATAAAGAGAGCAGGACCTGGCTGGTTAATCCTGAAATGACCATTCCTGATGAGGTGGTTGCAATTCACGGTATTTCTAATGAAAAAGTGGCCAATGAGCCTACGTTTAAAGAACTTTCCAGGGAGATTTATGCCATGATTAAGGACTGTGATCTGGGAGGTTTTAATTCTGACCGCTTTGATATTCCTTTGCTGGCGGAGGAAATGTTACGGGCCGATATAGATTTTGATCTTAAAAACATGGCTTCTATAGATGTACAGACCATCTTTCATAAGATGGAAAAACGCACCCTTGCCGCCGCTTTCAAATTTTATTGCGATAAGGATTTAACGGATGCGCATAGTGCCGAGGCCGATACCAACGCAACATATGAAGTTTTACTTTCACAGTTGGAGCGCTATCCGGAATTGGAAAATAATGTAAAGAAACTGGCAGAATTCTCTACCCATAGAAAATTTGCCGATTTTGCTGGCTTTATTAGTTTTGATGAAGACGATGAGGAAATTTTTTCCTTTGGCAAGCACAAAGGCAAAAAAGTGCTGGAAATACTGGAACAGGAGCCCGGTTATTTTGGATGGATCCTGAATGCGGATTTTCCGCTGTATACAAAAAAGATACTTACTCAGATAAAACTAAGTCAGCTGAATAATAAATTGAGCTAAAATAATCAGGAATTTGTAGATGAAAATCATTTGTATTGGTCGTAATTATGTGGATCATATAGAGGAACTGGCCAATGAAAGGCCCAAAGATCCGGTGGTATTTATCAAGCCCGATTCTGCAGTTCTTCCAAAGGAACAGGATTTTTATATCCCGGACTTCTCCAATGAAATCCATTACGAAATAGAAGTTTTGGTAAAAATTAAAAAGGTCGGTAAACATATCAATGAGAAATTTGCTCAAACCTATTATGATGAAATTGGACTTGGTATAGATTTTACAGCCAGGGATCTGCAATCCAGGTTAAAAGAAAAAGGACTTCCCTGGGAAATTTCAAAAGGTTTTGATGGTTCGGCTGTAATTGGAAAATGGGTAGATAAGAAGAATTTTAAAGACTTGAATGATCTGAATTTTTCCCTTTCCAAAAATGGAACTATTGTCCAAAAGGGGAATACAGCTTTAATGCTTTGGAATATAGATTCACTAATTTCATATGTATCTAAATTCTTTATGTTAAAAAAGGGAGATATAATTTTTACCGGAACTCCTGCCGGTGTTGGTAAAATAAGTGCAAATGATTACCTTTCGGCTACGCTTGAAGGTGAAGAGTTACTTACCGTAAATATTAAATAAATGATATACAGTTTGGATAAAATAAATGAGATGGCTGAAGGGGATGAGGATTTCATTAACTCTGTTATTTCTGTATTTCTTGAGGAAGTTCCCCAGGATCTTGAAGATCTTGAGAAGGCAATTGAAAATGGTGATTACGAAAACGTCTATAAACTGGCACATAAAATAAAGCCGAATGTGGATTTATTGGGCATGGAACAGAGCAGAATAATTGCCCTGGATATTGAAACATTGGGTAAAAACCCTGAAAACAAGGAAGAAATTGAGAAAAAATTTCCTTTACTAAAAAAGGATATTCACCAGGTAATTTCGGAACTTAAAAAAGACTTTAATTTCTGATGTTTGC
>NZ_JBATKE010000138.1:0-13643 GCF_049669105.1 Eudoraea sp. | reverse complement strand
AGAAGTTTGGACCTGGCACTGCAATATGGGTTAAAGGAGCAGATTGGCGATGCTTATTTAAAGCTTTCAGAACTCTATGAAAAAAGAGGAAATACCACCGAATCTCTAAAGTATTACAAAAACCACGTCATATTTAGGGACAGTGTAAGTAATATTGAAAAAGTACGTGAAATGGCTAATTTACGTGCAGATTTCGAAGTTGACCAAAAACAAACTGAAGTAGATCTACTAGAAAAAGAATCGGAAATCCAAATGCTGAAAGATAAAAGACAAAGGATTATAATTTATGCAACCGTCCTTGCCCTGGTTTTAATCTTTGTGCTTCTTTTCTTTCTTTACCGGCGCTATAGTTTTGTAAAAGAAACCAACACCATTATTGAGGAGGAAAAGAACAGGTCCGACACCCTGTTACTCAATATCCTTCCCAAAGAAACGGCCCAGGAATTAAAAGAAACGGGGCATGTGGAAGCTAAAAAATTTGAATCGGTTACGGTCTTGTTTACAGACTTTAAAGATTTTACCCGGTCCTCGGCAGACTTAACCCCCGAAAGTTTAGTGAGAAGCGTTGATTATTATTTTTCCAAATTTGATGAAGTTATGGAGAAGCATGGTTTGGAAAAAATCAAAACCATGGGCGATTCCTACATGTGTACCGGAGGAATACATTTGAATAAGGAAGATCATGCCATCAGAATGGTGCATGCTGCTTTTGAAATAGTCCGTATCACTGAAGAAGTCAAAATTAAAAATCAAGACAATATCATGCCTTATGAGATCCGCATTGGGATTAATACGGGCCCTGTGGTGGCAGGGGTAGTAGGCACTCAAAAATTTGCCTATGATATTTGGGGAGATACGGTAAATGTTGCTGCCCGGATGGAGACGAATTCAGAGACGGGCAGAATAAATATCTCTGAAAACACCTATGAATTGATAAAGGATGAATTTGAATGCGAATACAGAGGTAAAATGAAGGTTAAAAATAAGGGCATGATGAAAATGTACTATGTTAATAAACCAAAACTCCAACCCGCCTGACAAAAATAAGTAACCTAATTATAATTGTCGCCACCGGCCCAAATCGGTTATTTTGTGAAGTTCGGGGAGCATCTGAGGCAATTATTATTAAATTGATTTATTGTTGCTTCTTAATGGCCTCATTTTTATATGAGAGATGATAATTCTTTCTTATCTTGCCAAAGGTTTTTAGCCCTCCCCTTTTCTTTATCATTTACTCTCAAAGATCTGCTCTTGCATACATAAGATTTTCCTTATAATGAGAAAAGCAGAAGTTCATATAGTTGTTCCGGTATTTAGTATTCTTCTTTTCGTTTTTTTGGCCGAAAGTTGTTCAACATCACAGACCAATTTTAAGCGGGAATACCGAAAGATATGGAAGGAAACCATAAAATCTGAGGCCTGGAACAGATCTTTAAAAAAGGATGAGTATTTGGCGGCTAATGACTCGAAAGAGTATTATTCAAGCACCGAAGATCCGGGAATTCTTGAAGGGGATAGTTTTACAGAAGCCATTGCTTATGCTTCTTTTGAGGAAAAGTATAATTCCTTAATATCCAGGGCTTATTATAAGATAATAACAGAAGCAGAAGCAGCAGATACTCGTATTCAACAAGAATATCTAAAATTAAATTCTCAAAAGGGCGAGATTGGTAATCGCAATAATAAGAGCTTCCGGAATAATCTGGAGCTTGCAAAGAGGAGATATATTGCCCACAGGGAGATACTTGAAGGCCTTAAGTCCTGGAATGCTTTTAGTGAGTATGGCTCAGATGATTTGGAATTTTTTAAAGAGGAACAAGCAGGTTCCGCTTTTGGAATGTACCTCAATGGAGAAAGTGATGAGGATATAATTAATTTTCTGATCTATAAACTGGCCGACTTATATCAGTATGAAGAATGACATATGAATGAATTCCTAAATACTTCAAATTAAGGAACTGTGATTCACAATTTGCACCAGGGACTTCTTCATTAAATGTATAATAAGGTTTTATTGAAAATGGTCAATTCAAAGGTCAAAAAAGCCATTGGGAGAACTGAAATCACTTTAACACTTCCTTTAAGGGTGTACCGGAGGCCCCGGAAGGAACCTTAATGCTCAAATAATGAGACAAGGTAGTTGCTACGTCTACTGTTTCCACCCGGCGATAGATTTTAGCAGCTTCCAACCCGCTGCCCATAAAGATTACGGGTACGTGCTGATCATATTTCCAGGGAGAACCATGCGTTGTGGCCACGGTCAGTCCGTCAAAATCGTTGATAAACCAATAGGGTTCAAACACCAGATAGATCTCCCCGGACCGCTTGGGATTATAATTACGTAATACCGAAATATTTAATGGCGTATTGGCTACATTCCCTTCCAGAAGATCTGCAGAGGCAAGGGCATCGGCGATGCCTTTTTCTTTTCTCAATTCTGCGGCCAGTACTCTTGAAACGGCATCGATATCCAGGTTATTCTTTGCAATAGCCTCTTTGTCTAAATACACATAAGGGTGAAAATAGCCGGAGACCAGTTTATCGGAAACCTGAAATTTCTCCTGCAACACTTTTTTGATGGCAAGAGTGTCTATAGCATCAATATCAAAATATCCGGCATCTATCCCAAATTTCTTCATATACCCCGGGGCATCTACCCCTCCATGATCTGCAGAAAGTACGATAAGGGTGTTTTGTAACCCTACTTTCTCATCAACATATGTTAGCAGATTGGCAAGGGTTCTGTCTAACCTGAAGAGGTTATCTTCACCCTCAAGACTGGAAGGGCCAAAAACATGACCCACATAATCTGTGGAAGAAAAACTAATGGACAGATAATCTGTAATGGAATCAGCACCTATATTTTCAGCCTCTATCAGGGTTTTGGCAAAATCGAGCGTCAGTTCATCACCTACAGGGCTTAAGGTGAGGAAGGTGGTAAAATACTTACTCATCTCTCCGAAAGGATGTGGAAATACCACGCCGTAGCCCGGAAATTTTGTTTCCCAGGGCATATCATCTTCTTCACCATAGGTATAGGTAGCCCTATCGTGCATCAGTTCCCAGCTGGTATTAAGATAGGAATTAATTTTCTTCTGGGCATTCCACTTTTTCACCCAGTTGGGATAGTCTTCATAGTAATACGTACTGGTTACAAATTCGCCTTTCGCCTTGCTGAACCAGAATGCTTTTCCTGCATGACCGGCAAGTGTAATAGCTCCACGGTCCTTTACCGAGACTCCGAATATTTTGGCCTTTCCGTTGGTAAACATGGCCAGTTCATCGCTAAATGTTGTTCCCAGGATAGCCGCCGGCGACCTCCCGTCTGTGGTGGCGGCAGCCTGAGTGGGGTCTATTTCCGTTTTTTTATCAACCCCACCCCCTTCACCTAATAGTGGATGGTAGATGTCCTGCACATTATATACCGTTTGCTTGCTCTCAGTATCGAACCAGATGTTGCCGATCATCCCATGGTTCGAAGGATCAGCCCCGGTAGCCAGTGTGGCATGTCCAACGACAGTCTCTGTATTTGCGTGCCGGTGATAGGCATTTTCATATACAATTCCATGTTCATAGAAATATTTAAAGCCACCTGCAGGCAGGCGGTCATAGACCTTCAATGGCAGGTCTGCCCTTAGCTGGTCTACGGTGATTTGTAAAATGAGTTTTGGTTTTTGTTGCGCTGACAAAGGGAAACTATGAACTATAAACAGCCAACTAAATAAAAGACATATATGTTGCATCATATCATTTAAAATCTTGAGGATAGAAAAAACCCAAATCCGGAATCATAAAACAGAGCATTACTTAGCAGGCTCCATATATTCAAAAAGACAAAACCTTAAGTAACGTCTAAAATTTATGTTTTTTAGAAAATTCCGAAAGGGTTTTATTTGAAGTTAAAGATAGTATTATTTTAAATTAACTTAAAAGTGGACAATTGAATTCAGGGATTTACGTGCTCTTTGCTAAATTGGTAACACAGTAGATCAGGCTTGTTTATAACATAAATATTCTATTTACCGCGCAAAACCATGACCTAAGCGGAAGGGCCAAAAAAGATGGTTTACCTGACCTGGGGCTTACCTTATTTATCCCTCTGTGATTTTGTTTTTATTATTTACTCAAATCATATTTTGTATTGTAAATTAAATTACATTTAAGAAAGGGCTTTTAAATCACTGCATATGAAAACTTGGAAAAATAAGTTTGCAATAATTGCTTATTATTTTGCAATAACAATATTTTTTCAGGGATGTGTAGTTTATCACAATACGCCAGTTACCCTTGAACAAGCCACTAAAGAAATTACGCGCGCAAAAGTTAAATCCACTAAGGATGAGACATACAGATTTAAACATATTGGATTTGAAGACGGGATGTTCTATGGTCTCAAAAAGACCCAAGGCGAATATGTACGAATACCTCTGGATTCGAATGAAATATCTAAAATAGTTCTTCAAAATAAAACCTTGTCAACTATTCTCACCATATCCATTCCTGTGGTTATATTGACACTTATTATTGTAAGCGCAGCAGCTGTTGCTACTGCTTCATTATTAACCTACTGATGTTCGGAAGCTGCCATTTGTTTTTTTACGGCTAAGAAAACTGAGCGATTGATAATTCAATAAGTATCAGGTGTTTTAATCCACCATGGAGGCATACCGGTTGTACCTGTTAAATATCTGCATTACATAATCATAAGGTTCTGTGCCGCGAACATATCCATACTGAACCGCCTCATGGTTGTAGTGTTGAGGATTACTAAGTGCCAGGATCATTTTATCTACATTATCATCCCAGGTGTACTTGTCGAGGCCATCCAGTTCGGCAAGGCTTTGAGCATCTTTTACATGTTGATATCCGCAATTATAGGAAGCCATTGTAAATTTTATCCTTTGTACCGAATCTGCTATCATCTCAAAGTTACAGTAAAGTTGTCCCAGATAGGCCGTCCCCCCGCGTAAACTTTCCCCGGGATCCCCCAGGTTCCTAACCCCAAGCTCCTCAGCTGTGGCCGGCATCATCTGCATTAGGCCTTTAGCACCTGCCCAGGAAGAGTCATTAGGTTGAAACTGGGATTCCTGATATACTAATGAAGCCAAAAGCCGCCAATCCCATCCCAGTGCTTTCGCATGCTCCTTTATTAGCGCATCGTATGCGCTAATCTGATTTTTATTTAAACTGTAAAATTCACTTTTCACCCGGTGTTTAAAGTTCCTTTCATTTTCAAAATACTTGTTGTAAATCACATAATAGTCTGAGCCCTTCTTCTCTTCCGTTATCCAGCTGTTAATTTTCTCCAATAATTTAGGGGAATCTGCCCTCACGGCCCAGGCAATGCGCTGAGAAAAACTTACGGGCACGCTTACATCTAAAATAGGGTTGTGAGAAGCATTAATCTTTGCCAGATTCCCGTCTGCTACGGTATACTTTATTTTTTTATCTACCACTTGTTTAATGATTTCATCGGTAGAAATTGTGCCCTCTAAGGTATCTATAACTATATCGCCTCCAATTTCCTTTGATAAATTCAAAAGGCGTTTTAAGTAGGAAGAATTTTTTCTTACACTAACTGTGTCACCAATTAGTTCAATAGGATCCTGAATCATGGATTCCTTAATTTTATCAAGAGTTAGTTTACGCCAGTTATCCGGTTTTCTTTGCACCAACACTTGTTTGGTAAGGTATAAATAATCTATAAAAGCAACTTGCTCTTTTCTTTCCTGAGTAACTGCCAGTCCGTGAGCTACAAGGTCTATGTTGCCATGTTGAAGCTCATCTAACATCTCATCGAGATTCCTGGACACTTTTAATTCTAATTCCAGGTTTAATTTTTTGGCAAGTCGCTTGAGTAATTCGTATTCATACCCCATTGTTTGGCCGCGATACAAAAAGTAACTCGTGGCACTATAGGCAATAAGGACTTTTAGTTTTCCATCAGCCACAATTTCATCAAAATCTCTGATTACCGCAGCCTCATTAAGGTCTGTTTTTTTGGTCTGGCAAGCGCTCAGACAAAGGCAACAGATAATAAGAATTCCTATTCTTTTGGTCATAATTGTATATCCAGGAACTGCCTAAATATATAAAAGAATTTGATCATAGAACTTATAACGAATTTTTGCTCTCTTTGAGAAGGATACTTTTTAGTAGATTTCTTTGCGCGAAAAGGCAGGAAAATTTATATCCGTTGAGCATCCTCTTTGTCAGAATCATCTTTTTTGCCTTTTTTCATTTTTTGATAGCCCATAAGTAACCGCACCCCGAGCCTTGCGAAAAGGATAATGGCAATGACCATAACTACATCAATACCATCCATATCCTTATTTTATCTTAATTAATTCCTACTAAATTCGCCCTTTTTTTTATGTCAGCGTCAAGCCTTCTTTTCCTCTTTAGGTGGAGGTGGCATTACAAATGGCTCGGGCTGAGGATCCAGAGGTTTTAAATCCTTTCCCTGTAAAGCCGGATGATCCGCGGGTACAAAAGTGGCCCGGAACGTACTATAGGTCATAGGCATCATATCTGTTGGTTCCCCATTAGGCTTATGTATGGTGCCTCTATAGGGGACTAAATATTCCCAGACAATTTCCCCGTCAGGAGTCACTTCAAATAAACGGCCTTTAGGCCCTTCATTAATAAACGTATTACCATTTTCCATGCGATGCGCCCCGGAAATAAAACTCCCGTAAAATGAGATGGTATCCTTTGCCACGTAGTTCCAAAATTGTTTCTCAGGGCCAAATCCATTGTTAGCCATCATTTGATAATTGCCATCTTTCGTTAAAGGGGGTTTAATTTCATATATCGCCGAATAATCGAGACTGTCGCGTCCCAGGGGAACATCATTGTTATAAACCGTAAGATGGCCCGCACCTGGCTTGCCTTTTTCTATCCATCGCACATCATGCTGCCCAAAAAGTTTACGATTAGTAGAATCGCCATGACCATAATTTTCGGGATTTCCCCAACGGTATAAAAAATCCCCTCCTTTTCCACTTTTCCCACCTTGGTGACTCCCAGCTTCTTCAGTGGTGACACTATGGTCAATGATATAAATTTCACTTAACCTGGGAGAGCTAAACACTATCTGGTCCAGTTCTGGATTATAGTTTATGGCATTAAAATGTAAAATATCTGATCTTGGATTATCTATGGTCAGGTTTCTTCCTCCCCTTCCCATAGCTTTTAATATATCCAGACTGTCCTGAGTTATGGCTGGGGGGATGGAATCTCCCAGGTTAAAATCTAACAATTCAGGATGTTCTGCGGGATTTCCATAATTGGGCTTGGTTGCATCAAGATCCTGAATAAGATGGTCTTCCAGACGCCACTCCCAGACAATTTTACCCCTATTGTTGGCTTGTGGTTCTATTTCTATAATTTTTTCCATCCATGGCCCGGATCTCGGGATAAACTCTGGTTTCCTGCCTAAAGCAAGCGCATAGTCATAGGAAGAAGTTTCATAGGCAATCGCCAGAATATTACCGTTGGGTAAGACCGCAAAATCATGATGTAAAATTTGGGTGGTATCCGCGTATTCATAATCCCATAACATTTTTCCATCCCAGGTTATTTTTTGAATCCGTCCATAGGGTCCTCCAAAACCGAAGACGGGATAATCGGGATCCTGGGCACCTGTTACAAGAGAACCATCATCCATGAGATATGGACTATGAAAGTTGTAATTTCCTTTCCATTCTTGCACTACTTCTCCTTTTCTGTTGATCAAATAGGTAGAGGCAGAATTTGGAACGGCGAACATAATATAACCAGAACTAAGTCCTTCAGTTGTTTTGGTTAAACCCCGTGGAATATAATGCCCAAACATATTGCGGTCCTTTTTACCGGCTGTCTCATCAGTTGTTGGTTTATCGCCGCAATTAAAAAGCAGTGCCAAAAGGATCATGGCACTGGGATAGAGAAGAATTTTTTTCATTGGTTTTTGGTTGATTAATAACTAAAAATAGATTATAATTCTTAATTCTCAGAAGATATCATGTAATAAAAGCAAACTATCCGGTAATTTTGAAAATTATACGCACCAGAGATGAGCAAGGCCCTTTGAAAAAGAATGCTCATATTTCCATTGGACCCACTATTCAGGCGTAGAAATTTACCAGTTTTTAGAGAATCACGGTAAAGGTCTTACCATAATATCCTTATAAAAAACAACACTTCCTGGATCATGTCCCTGAAGGGCAAAGGTGCCCTCTTTTAGCACCCTGTGTACCCCGTCTCCTTCCCGCAGTGGGTTTTCGGGCTCTGTATAATCAACAACGACTATGTCATTTATTTTGACAATAATACGCTTGCCTTCAACTTTCACATATTCTGTATACCATTCATTATCTGCCGCATAATTTTCTTTAACATCGACTATGTTGTACAAACTGCCTGTACGTTTCCAATCGCCCTGCGAGTTATTCACCTGAACTTCATAGCCATAGGTGGGCCACCCGTCTTCCTGATATCTGGTATGGATATAAATACCTGAGTTGGCACCGGGCTTGGTCATCACCCTTGCCTTAAATTCGAAGTTCTTAAAATTATGGTTTTCCACATCGCCCGCATAAAACAAATGGGCTCTGTCACCGGCTACTTTAATGGTACCATCCTCTACGGAAAAAGTAGAGGCGTTCACACCTACTTTCCAACCGTCAAGGTCTTTGCCATTAAATAATGAAAACCAGGCATTGGCTTCCTCACTTTTTGTTTCCTGCCCCAACATCGGATTGATACTTCCAAGACTAAGAAGGAGGATAATAGTATATTTTAAACTAAGCTTCATATTGATTTAAATTTAAATTTTTGTTTATTATCAGGACTTTTAAATAGTATTTGCAAGTGCCTTTTCAACCACTTCGTAGGTTTTTTCATAGCTGTTTTTCAGCATGGTCTGGGCATCCATGGTCTCCCAATATTCCTTATTAAAAAGTTCCACGGAAAAACCACCCCTAAATCCGGCATTATATAGTTTGGGGATGACCTCGTTAAAAGGGCAAACACCTTCCCCTGGCAATACCCTGTCTGAATCCTTAAGTAATTCAAAGGATGGGCTTACGGGGTAATCATTAATATGAATAACGGGTAATTTTTTTCCATTCAGGATATCAATGGTATCCCAATCATTCCCCCCACGGTAAATATGATAAAAATCCAAAAGCATTGTTGCTTTAGGATGCCCTGTAGAGATTACTATTTGAGCACAATCGGCTACTTTGTTTAAGGCGCCCATACCCCAAAGTTCAATAATTGGAGTTACCCCGGTCTCATCTCCGAGCTTGAGAATTGCATTATATCTTTCAGCATATTCATCGTATTTGTTTCTGTCAAGGTATTCGATTCCCTGCACAGTAGCTGCAATATATTTTCCACCCAAAGAGGCGGTAATATTCATTTCTTCGCCTAGTTGATCAATTGCTTTTTTTCTTTCTTCCGGGTCATCACTGATCCATTTTGAAAAGCCTATCATGTTTTCCAAAATCAAGTTACGGGCTTCTAATTTTTCTTTTAAGAATTCACTGCTGCCGCCTTTCTCCAAATAGGCCTTTACATCGCGCATCCACAATTCAATTCCCTCAAATCCAGCATCTGCCACCATATCAATTTGTACATCAACATCTAGTTTATAATGTAAAAGTGTGGAGGTATTCAGACTAATTCTTACAGGTAGTTTCTTCTTTAATGAAGTTTTTTCAAAGTAAGGCCTATCCTGCGCACTTGTCTTAAATGCGTACCCGCCAATTGCTGCCAGCGAAACCTTAAGACTCGTAGTTATCGCTTTTCTTCTGGAAATTTTATGTTTCATTGTTCCCCGGGTTATTTGGTTGTATCTATCTTTTAAACTCAGAAAAGATTTAGGATATGATGTGTAACTTAGGCAATCTGGAGGTACTGCTTAGTACGAGGATTAAGATAACCAATTTATACTTAAACAGAAATTATAATTATTCCGTCAGGAAGATTTGGAAATTTTTTTATTGATAAAATAAGTGAAAACGCCTATGCCCAGAATTAGCAGTCCAATCATACTTTCCATAGGTTTATCTAGTATCAGATACACAAGGATCCAAACACTAAACAAGGTAAAGATAACGGGCAAAACAGGATGAAAAGGAGCTTTAAAGCCAGGAGATTTTGTTTTTTCTTTTCGCAATATAAATACTCCGGCAACAGTGAGTGCGGCGCTTAGTTGCAAAATAAATCCACAATACAGCAATACGCTTTCAAAGGTGCCTGTTAGTACATAGGTTAAACTCAAGACAGTCTGAAGCCATATTGCGGACACGGGAATGTCGTTTTTATTTTTCTTACTCAAAAATTTCCAGAGTTTATAATCCTTACTCATGGCCAGTGAAACCCTTGGGCCTACCCAGATCATAGCACTAATGCTCGAGATTAAAAAGAAGGAAATCAGGATATTAATGGCTTTGGCACCCCTATTCCCAAAGATATTGGTTGCATAAATATGGCCTATATCCAGTTGCCCCCGGAGATCTTCAAGCGAACCGTGCATTAAGAAGACCACTTGTATAAGCACATATAGAATAGCTACCAGGAGTGTACCTCTAATTAGTGCCTTTGGGAGGTTAATCTTGGGTTTATCTATCTCTTCAATGATGTATGACGCAGCATTCCAGCCGGTATAGGAATAACTTACATATACAAAGGCTATTGCAAATGAAGGTGTAAGAATCTCTAAGGTCCAGGTATTCGAAAAATCCAGGGCAGAATCATCCTGGCTGAAATAGATCCCGGCCAAAATCAAAAAAATGATCAGTAAGACTTTAAACCAGCTTGCATAAGATTGAAACTTGCTGCTAATACTCAGATTAAAGGAGTGTATAACGGACACTACCAGGATAACGGAAATAGCCAAAAACGTTGGGTTTACCTGCAATACGTTTGCTAAATAGGCCCCAAAGGCCATCGCGGCAAGAGCTACAGGGGCGGCAAATCCAATAGTAAGAGAAACCCAGCCCGAAAGATAGCCCAGGAGAGGATGGAATAACTTGGACAGAAAAATGTATTCACCACCCGATTTATTAATTGTACTCCCTATCTCTGCGTAGCAAAATGCTCCCGCAAGGGCCATAACTCCGCCAAGTAACCAAAGGATTAGGATAGACCAGGTATTTGTTACGTCCTGAAGCTGGAACCCCAGACTTGTAAAAACACCGGTCCCAATCATATTGGCTACGACAAGTGCCGCACCTACTTTCCAGCCAATCTTGTTCGTCGTCTTACTCAGGTTTTATCTGATTTAAGTTGTAATTCTAAGGATTATTTTGTTTTGACAATTATGAATATAAAAAAACCCCTTCAATTAAGGGGCTTTTAGTTTAATACAAATCTTTTACCATTTGCCAAGAAGTATCCTGGTACCATTACGGACCACTTCTACTCCTCCATTGGTTTCACCAAATTCTTTCCACGCTTTCCTTCGGGCTTCAACCTGATCCGGGGTAAGAAGGGCATCAATGCCTGCCATAGCTGATTTAAAATCTTTATAGCCCTGAATAACCATATGGGTTTCCCCATGTGGGGAACGACCGGAATTGACACTGCCCAAAACGGTTAACCTGACATCTGATTTAAACTTCGAAAAATACTTTTCCCGGGCGGCTTGAAAGGCGTCATTATCTGAAACTTTTATGTAAAGATAATGCTGTATAGGCCAAACTGCACTAGCTTCAGTAGCCCCGTATGTTGCAATACCTTGCCCCAAAGTAGAACTAAATGAGCTCTTGATAAGGCTATTTACTCTTGTCAAAAATAAGTCCCAGGTATCGTTCTGTTCTCCGGAGTATTGAGCTCCCATAGCTTCCAGGGAACCAGAGAACCCAATGGAGTGTGTGTAATTATTATCACTATCATTAAAGTGGTTTTCAAAAAAGCGAACAGTAACACCATCCTGTTTGTGTTCGGTAAAATAATCTTCTACCAGTTTTAATACCGCAGCCTCATTTTGAGGTTCAACAGTAAAATTATAGTAGGTCCAATAGAATTCCTGCGCATTGGCAGAAATAGCAATAAAGAATAATGCGATAAGAATTAATTTTTTCATTTTGTTTAGGTTTAGGTTAATAAATTATGCTTAAGCGAAATCGAACAATTATATTGATATATAACAAAGGATCCTTCTAAAACTGGACGAAGGGCTATTTTTAATGTCCCTATGCAAATAATTTTTTATCAATGGAATTCGTATTTGTTCATATTTTGGATTTTTTAAACCCCATATTTGTCTGTAGAATTTGAAGCGAATACTTTTATAGCATATGCCTGAGTATAAAAATTTCAGATATAATAAAGTTCTTGTTAGCAGACCAAAACAAATTTAAAGGATCTAATAGTTAAAATTAAAAACCTCAACATTGCTGCTATGGGTCTACATGACTACACCTGTTTTAATTACTCACACTTAATGCAGAGCAACGGAAAGATTCTGGTAAAAACAGGTAGAATTGTTTAATATAGAGGGATGAAAAATTAGCAACCAAACAAATATTCAATTCAAATTCAGTCAGAGAAAATTGACATTTTAATAAAGGATTGAAGTCAATTATTATCTAATTATAATTGGAAGTTCAAATTACCTGGAAGCGAAAGTTTTATCCAAATCACCCATTGATTCAGCCAAAATTTGTTCAGCCTCAACAAGTAAATCCGGGATATATTCGTTATAAATAAAGACGACTAAAGCAATGAGAATTATAGATAGTACTCCTGTTAGAATTCTGATTGCAAATAATTGTTCTGAAGCCTTCATATGGATTGAAATATTGGTTGGTTTTTGAAATTTAAGAAAAAAATTAGCATTTAACAAATTCTTAACAGGTTTTATTCTCGGTTATTCCTGAAAAGCCTGCTATTAACTACCTTAATATTTTTTAGTTTGCGCGATAGTTAATTGAATTAATTCTTAAGTTTATAAACTTTGAAGAAATTATTATTATGGGCACACGCAGAGAATTTATACATAAAATAACCGCCTCAGCGGTCGGACTACCAATTTTATTCAATTCAACCAATCTTTTTGCTGACTCTGGCTCGTTCTATGACGGACCGGTTTTGCGGGTTGCCATAATGGGACTTGGGAGTTATGGAACCCGGGTAGCAGAAGCAATGCAAAGTTGTAAGCGAGCTATACTTGTCGGGTTAATTAGTGGGACACCTTCAAAAGTCACCAAATGGAAGGCAAAGTTTAATGTTCCTGATAAAAATTGCTACAATTATGAAAATTTTGATCAGATAAAGAACAATCCTGATATTGATGCAGTTTACGTAATAACGCCAAACGGACTGCATTGTGAATTTACCAAACGAGTTGCTCTTGCGGGGAAACATGTTATTTGCGAAAAGCCAATGGGTATCAATGCCCGGGAAGGGCAGGAGATGGTAGACGCCTGTAAGGCCGCCAAAGTTAAATTACTGATAGGATATCGCATGCATTTCGAAGCTAAAACCCTTGAAATCGTCCGGATGAGCAGAGCGGGGGAATTTGGAAAGATCATTTTCTTTCAGGGGCAATCTGGTTTTATAATTGGCGATCCCAACCAATGGCGGTTGAATAAAAAACTATCAGGAGGTGGAGCTATGATGGATATTGGTATTTATTCCATTAACGGGGC
>NZ_JBATKE010000137.1:0-3902 GCF_049669105.1 Eudoraea sp. | reverse complement strand
GTCCTATGAAAAGCCTTAGTCCAGTTCTCTAAAGTTCAAACAAAGGATTGAAAAACCAATATTAATATGGCCAACCTAAGAGAAAAATCAAAAAAACAACAAAAATTCGAAGCTGAAAGAGCAGATTGTTCAGAACGTGAAATACAGATGGAAATTCTATATTCTAACTGGTTGATCCAAGCTGCAACCGAGAAAACTCGTGCAAATACTTCAACAATAGTTTGGATAATAGTAATTGGAATCATATTAAGTATTATGGCCGCTATTCTGCCCACAATATAAAGTTCAAATAAACGATGAATCTAATTCGAGAAGGCGCTTTTATAACAGAGTTAATTTTTCAAGCTGGACTTGTATCGTATTCTCATGAGCGGTTGAAAGATTCGGTTGATGACTTTGATAAAATTGCTATTTGGTTAAGTATTCAATCCATTTTAATATCATCAGGTAATATTTCTAAAATTCTATGGCCAACATCAAAATATAAAGAAAGGGGAGAACAACTTAGGGAACTTCTGAAAATTGAATCTAATAGTATTTTAAGAAGTAGAAAATTCAGGAATAAATTTGAGCACTATGATGAATTATTAGATGATTTTTTTAAGGACAAGGAGATTTACTCTTATACTGATTTAGCAATGAATCCATCTTTAAGTTCATCAATTAGAGAATCTTGTCACAGAGGGTATAACTCTTATAATAATAATCTTGTGATTCATGGAAAAATTCTAGACTTAAATGATATTATAGATGCTGTTGAACAATTAAAGCTTAAATGTGAAAGTTTATTCATGTAAACTGTTAAAGTTCAAATAAAGGATGAAAAAGGCATTTCCTAAAAAGAAATAAATGTACCGGTACTCATACATAATTGTGAGCGGCAATTTTGACCAAAGATTTTAATGAAAAAATTATCACTACAGAAAAACGAGTTCTACATTTCTACCGATAAGTCGAAATTAGACGTTGATGCCATTCACCATTTTTTATCGACCAAAGCATATTGGTGTTTAAACATTCCGAAGGAAAAAATTGAGATTTCAATAGAAAATTCGCTCTGTTTTGGTCTTTATGAGAAATTCAAACAAATTGGTTTTGCAAGAATAATTACGGATTATTCGACAATAGCTTATTTAGGAGATGTTTACATTTTAGAGGAATATAGAGGAAAGGGTCTTTCAAAATGGCTGATGGAAACAATAATGAATTTCCCTGAACTTCAAGGCTTAAGACGTTGGATTTTGCTTACAGGAGATGCTCATGAACTTTATCGAAAATATGGTTGGACGGACTTAGCCGATTCAAGCAAATGGATGGAATTCCATAATAAAAATGTGTATTCCAATTAATCTAATTAACTAAAAAAGTACAATTAAACGATAGGTTTTATTGAGGGTTTCTAAGGATTTATCCCTAAATCCTTACCTCATGAAGGTGTAGTAAATTCACAACTATCTGATAGTCATATAAATAAAAATTGTAATGTCGCGCGAGCGTATTACCGTCTTGCTATTCAAACTGGTCCACATGGTTAGCCAGATTTTGAATACCGGTAAAATTGTACAAAAACATAAAGAAGAATACGCTCTATAGGGTTTTTCTCAAAGATTACATATGAGATTGTAAAATGGTATAATTCTTGTGGATTTTTTATATTCTATTCGTTTTTTATGTCAATACTAAAGCAACGTCATTTAAATTTGTACATTGGATTTTTTAGATATTGTACAGTTCTTCTTTGTTTAGCCTTCACCATTTCTGTTTTTTCACAAGAACAGGATTTCATAAATGCCAAGCTCATTGATTCGCAAACCAAAGAACCCGTTATTTTTGCCACTATACGGATTAAAGATTTGGCCCGTGGGGTAATATCGAATACGGATGGGGGATTTAAGATTCCCAATAGTTTTAAGACCTTAGGCAACGTTTTGATAATCTCGAGTATGGGATATAAAAGCCGCGAAATTCTGATTTCTGAATTATCTTCGATAGATTTAAATATTATACAACTGGAAGCAAGAATTTTTGAATTATCCGAAGCCGTAGTGAAGGCAAAACGAAAGAGAAAGTTATCTGCAGAAGAAATAGTAAGGAGGGCCATTGAGGCAATTCCCAGGAACTTTCCAACAAATTCCTTTTCTACCATCGGTTACTATCGTGACTATCAGTTAGACGAAAATAGCTATGTAAATTTGAACGAGGCAATTCTGGAGGTTTACGACCAAGGTTTTTATGAGCTCGACCAGGAAACTACCAGGGTTGAGATTTACGACTATAAGGTGAACTATGATTTTAAACGGGATACTTTAGCCCAACAGCCTTACGATTATACAAGCAAGAGAAAAACAATTGATAAGGCCTATCTGTTTAATTATGGGGGGAATGAGTTTACCATTCTAAGAATACACGATGCTATTAGAAATTATAAGATAGATTCTTATGCATATGTACATCGTTTAGATACCGATTTATTAAACAACCATTATTTCTCAAAAGAATCGGAAACCTTGTTGGATGATGATGTATTGTATACCATTAAGTTTAGAAAAACCTATCCAGGTTTTAGTGCATTGGGCAGACTGTTCATATCAAAGAAAGATTATGCTATACATAAGATGGAATATGCTGTATATGATCTATGGAGTCGAAAAATGGACAAAAAACAAAAGAAGCGGGGTAACAATAAACAATTAATATTTAAAATTATTGTAGAATATCAAAAGGTGGATGATTTAATGTATTTAAATTATATTTCCTTTCAGAACAGATTTCAGCTTTTTTCCTCACCGTTTATGGTGACAGATATTATCCCGGATTTGATTGAAAAGCGATTTAAGGTGAAGTTCAATAATAGGCCCTATGGTGAAGTAGCCCAAATTAGGGGTAACTATAGAGTTATGTATAAAGGAAAAGAGCTTACACTCACTAAAATTGCAGTAAGAGACAATACGGTACTGCTCTACCCTGACTTAGACCTTGGTGGTGCCCATGAAATGTTTAAGGAAATTGATAAAGTTTCTAATATTAAAAAAATTGGTCCAGAATTTCTCAATTTTGAATTCGCTAAAGAAATTATAGATGTAAAAGGACACCATTTAAATGATGGAGTTTATAAGGAATATAATCAATTTCGGGAATTTTTTGTACAACAAGTAAAAACTCAAACAAATGTACCAAAGGATACACTTTATATGAAAAAAGACAGGCCTATTTATAAAGACCAGATTATCGTTAAGCCGTTGAACTTTAGTGATTATTGGATGAATACTCCATTACAAAATATAGATAAATAAAAACCGGCCAATGACAATGCTTTGGCGGTTTATAAATTCTTCTTTGTAAGGATATAACATCCTTTTTTTGGAGAAACTTATAAAAGAGTAGCAATCAACTGTAACCTTCCCCTTTTTGTAGCCTTCCCTGTTCTTCGTACAGTTCATAAATCGAAATCGTTATCTTTATGAAAGTTCAAATAAACGATTACTTCTTGATTGATTTTTAACTTAGTTTTATAATTCGGATAGCATCATGGATGTCATCCCATTGTTGTAAAACATTTAATGAATACCTGGAGAAAATAAAATTTAAGTATGAACAAAGTGCTGCCGATGATTTTTGTTTCTTTTTTAATATGCAGTTGTGGAAATACCATATACACTTATCATTTTGAAAAACAGAAAAATATAGATTTTTCTAGTGGAAAATGGATTTTGAACGAACCATATACAAACAATGGGGACCATAGAATTAAGGACATCTCAGTTAAAAGATTTGAAGAGATTTTAAAGGATTCTTTATATGAGATTAATGAATTAAGGAAAGATAAATTGGTAGGGACAAGTTTTCCGTTTGAACCCAGTCATAAGGATTTAAGAGACTTTCAAATAGCTACAGGTTGTGAT
>NZ_JBATKE010000136.1:0-3153 GCF_049669105.1 Eudoraea sp. | reverse complement strand
GTTCTACTGTAACCGATCCTAGCGGAAACGTATTTAGCGGTACAACTGAAGACGACAGGGGTGTCTCTCCTTTACCGGCTTTGGCAATGGTTTGGGGAAAAGAAGGCAGCCGGCATACATTTGGCGCGTCTGCTTTTGGTATCAGCGGATTTGGGGTTACATTTCCTGAAAGTACTACCAATCCAATTAATATGCCTCAAGACATGCAAGGATTTGGCCGAATAGAATCTGATTATAGTTTACTGCAGTTAGGATTCACATATGCTTATGAACTCTCTGATAAGTTCTCTATAGGTATTCAACCTACTTTCAACTATGCATCACTCAAATTAATACCTAATCCAACTGCCGATCCAAGTCCAACCGCCGGATACCCATCTGCAGATAAGTCAACCGCTTTTGGTTTTGGAGGTCAATTTGGTTTATTCTATGATTCGGGAAACGGATTCTCTGCCGGAGCTTCCTATAAAACAAAACAGTCTTTTGGCGATTTTAAATTAGATAATACCTATCTGGACGGAAGCACAGGTGAAAATGAATTCAAAATAGATTACCCGGCTATGTGGTCCCTTGGCCTTGGTTATTCTGTTGGCCAGTTTGATATTGCAGCTGATTACAGGTATGTGCAATACGATAAGGCTTCCGGATTTTCAGCGGTAGGCTGGACCCCGACTTTTTCCGTTGCAGGATTTGGCTGGAAGAACATCAGCATTGTTTCTGCAGGAATACAGTTTAAAGGTATAGACAGATTGCCCTTAAGACTTGGATATACCTACAGTGGAAATCCTATTGAAAGCGATGTGGCATTTTTTAGCGTACCAGCCACGGCAATAATTAAAAATGCATTTCAACTGGGCTTGAGTTATGAAATTAGCGATCGTTGGGCTATAGATGGTGTTTACCATATGGGCTTTAGTGGAAAGGCCACTTCAGGGCCAGTGCTTAATCCTGAGCTTATATCTAATTTCCCTCCCTATGGAGCCGTTCCGGGTAGTGAAGTTTCCTATGATATGACAACTTCCATGATTATGGTTGGAGCGAGTTATAAATTCCTTAAAAACTAGTTCAATAACCAAGAATAGTCTTATATGAAAACGGCACCAGTTTTGGTGCCGTTTTTTATGAATAGGATTAGACCTTATAGAGATGTGATTTATTAAAACATTATCATGATTACCCTTATTCTGTAATGTCAGAGAACCATTTTGGGATAGAATTCATAAAATTCCGCTTCAAAGCAGAAAACCATACAATCTCTCAATCATCCAGTAACTAGCCAGACAACCGCAGAAATACGCTGCTGACTTTTCTAAAGTAACCCTTTTGAATTTAAATTTGGAATTCAAATTTTTATCAAAAGATATTTTACGGATGAACAGCCATAATAACAAAATACCAAGGACAAAAATGATCTGTCCCAATTCTAACCCAACATTAAAGAATAACAGGCTGGTAACTACCTCTATTTGAGGAAGCCCTATATCAGACAGAACAGCAGCAAAACCAAATCCATGCAGGAGCCCGAAAGATCAAGATACCGCTATAGGATAGCTATAAGTAAGGGAATCTTTTTCTGTAATGCAATCTCCATAGCAAGATAAACTACACTAAGCGCAATTACAGCCTCTACAGGGGGGATAGGTAAACGCACTACATCTAATGCAGACAAGGCAAGGGTTATGGAATGTGCAATAGTGAATCCGGTAATGGTGATCCACAATTTTTTACCTATTCCTGCTACCAGCATCAGGCAAATTAAAAATAACAGATGATCCAAGCCAGCAAGAATGTGTTTGATGCCTAAAATACTGTATTGCCGGGCCACGGCAAGATGGACCATTACTATTGGAGCATCTTAACTGGCTACAGTTTGGACAGACCAGGATTTTGATCCCTCTGAGAGGGCCTTTTATTATGCAAGAGTATTGGAAATACCAACACCACCATGGTATCTATATGATGCCTTCCGTTTTGGGGTAGAAATACCTGAAAGTGCACCAACAAGCAAGCAGGAGCGTGCTTATACCAGTACGATTTGGTATACCCCGAATTAGAAGGAATTGAATATTTCACAAAAAAAAACCCTGCCAAAAAAGTTCAGCAGGGTTTAAAACAATCTATCAATGGAACTTATATTATTTGACTAGCTCAACTTATTTAAATGAATAATAAATGGGTGCCTTCTTCATTAGCTCTGCCGTAAAAATCGCCAATAGTTATTACTCCATCCAATTCATCAATTAAATCTTCTCTTTTCAGGTGGAACATGTCAACGGCCAGTTTACAACCCCATAGTTTACAACCGGAGTCTGACAAAATTTCAAGGAACTCACCAATGGGAGGCATATCTAATTTTTCCATTTCCTTTTTCATCATCTTTGTAGCCAATGCCTCTACTCCAGGCAGACCACCCAACATAGTTGGCATATGCAAAGCAGGATTACCAACAGTAGCTGTATGTAAATGCTCTAATTTTTTCTTTTGAATGGCTTCCAGTCCAAAAAATGTAAAAAATATTTCCGATTCAATACCTTCCATCCGTGCGCCGTTTGCCATAACAAATGCGGCATATGCATTTTCAATGGTGCCTTTGGATAGTATAAAAAGCATCTTTTTTACTTTAGTTCCGCCTTCCGCTTTTACTTTAGTTTCGCTTTTCTCTATTATTTTAGTTTCGCTCATCTCTTTTTTATTAATGATTCTAAAAAATCTTTTATAACCTTTTGTTTTTTAAATACAACTTTTTGGTTTAGGTATCCCCGCTATTAGCGTAGATTTTTTTAAGGGTCCTCCAGGAAATAGCTCGTAAAATTCCTTAATATTTATAACCCCACTCTTCTTTATACCCCTTATTGAAAGCGGTTCTTCTTTTTGAAACTTATCCTGTAAGTATTCTACAACTTCCCAATGCTTTTCTGTCATGGAAATACCCTGTTCCTCTGCCAAATAAGCGCAAACTTCCTTATCCCACTGATTAAAATCGACTAGATACCCTTCTTCGTTTACATCAATTTCCCGATCTGCTATTATTTTTTTCATGCTATTTAATTTAAAGTTATGTTATTGAGTTTTTTCTAATTGTTTTCCTTTTTCAGACATCTTGGCATCAACAAATGGAATAGGAACACCCTTTAATAGCATATTCCAATATAT
>NZ_JBATKE010000135.1:0-16381 GCF_049669105.1 Eudoraea sp. | reverse complement strand
AGGTGACAACCAAAGCTATTTTTGATGTAGCCGAGTTGGTGCGCGAATTAGGAAATGATGTCGGTTATATTTCGCCAGAGTATGGTTTTGATGTCAATACAGGAGCTATTGCCCGAACCATACACAGACAGTCGCCGGATATCAGTCTGGGGATTGCAAAAAAAGGAGGGAAAATTGGTGCCGGCGATCAGGGTTTGATGTTCGGGTACGCTTGTAACCAAACTAAAGAATTAATGCCCATGCCCATTATGCTGGCGCATCAGCTGGCACGAAAGCTTACGGAAGTCCGCAAAACAAAAGTATTGCCTTATCTGGGGCCTGATGGTAAGACACAGGTAACCCTGGAATATCAAAATGGCAAACCTGTACGCGCTGATTACGTGGTTATAGCTGCATCGCATACGTCAGCTGTGGTTACCCCCGACGGCAAATTTACTACGGAAGAAGCTAAGCACGAAATTATAGAAAAGGTGGTGCGTCCTGTTATGGGCAATTTGATGGACAAGCAGACCAAGATCACCATAAACGGTACGGGAAAATTCCTCGTTAGCGGACCTCAGGCCGACACAGGGCTTACGGGTCGCAAAATTATTGTGGACACTTATGGTGGCTGGTCAGTGCATGGAGGCGGCGCCTTTAGTGGAAAAGACCCAACAAAGGTTGACCGGTCAGCCGGGTACATGACAAGGTATATTGCAAAGAACATAGTATCGGCTAAACTGGCAGATGAGTGTCTGGTTCAGTTAGGTTACTGTATCGGCCTTGTGGATCCGGTATCAGTTATGGTCAACAGCTACGGCACCGGCAAGATCTCAGACGAAGCCCTGTCAAAGCTGGTTCGTAAGGTCTTCCCACTTTCACCACAAGGCATAATTGACCACTTTAAGCTAAGACGTCCTATTTACCGAAATACTGCAGCATACGGGCACTTTGGCCGTGAGGGGTTTGAATGGGAAAAATTGGATGCAAGAGATGAATTACTAGCTCAGTTTTCCAAGGTTTGAAATTCATCTTACAGTATTCCTGATTAACGCTGGTTTTAATCCAGCCTGAATAAATTAGATAAGCTCAATTGACTTATGGAACTTACTAAGAATGATATTATCAGGCAACATCTGATCGATCCGGAGACCTGTATTCAGTGTAATACCTGTAAAACTACATGCCCGGAGGGTGCTATTTCGAACGATTCGGGAAAATATGTGGTAGATTCGATCAAGTGTACTTCCTGTATGGCGTGTATAGATCCTTGTCCTACGGGCGCCATAGACAATTGGAGGATGGTACCACGCTCAAATGCCTACAGCGTTCAGACGCAAATAGGCTGGGATGCGCTACCAGTCGAATTGACGGCTGTTGAACTTGCAGCTGCAGGTGTGAGTGGTATAGCGAAGCCCGAAGCTGAAGGTTTAAAACCCTCCAAGAGCATTCAGGGGCATCTATTGAGTGATCTGAATATTGGTTCAACACTTCCACCCTGGTCTGCTGCTCATGCCTACACCAGGCTATATGATCCAAAAAATCCTGTGACGGCAACCATCACAGGTAATATGCGTGTCACAGAAAGGGAGAAGGAATACGATACCCACCTTATCGTACTGGATTTTGGTAAAACCCCCTTCCCTGTCCTGGAAGGCCAGTCCATAGGTGTTATTCCTCCCGGCATAGACGCCTCCGGTAAACCACACCATGTACGTCAGTATTCTGTATCCAGTGCGCGGGATGGTGAGCGGGAAGGTTATAACAATCTTTCACTGACGGTAAAACGGGTGAATAAAGATCGTGAAGGCAATCCTGTACATGGTATTGCCAGTAACTACCTCTGTGATCTGAAGGTTGGAGATACTTTGAAAGTAACCGGCCCTTATGGCAAAAGTTTTCTGATGCCGAATCATTCGGGGAGCCATATTGTGATGATCTGCACCGGTACGGGCTCGGCCCCAATGCGTGGCATGCTCCATCGGCGGGACCGTCTGCGGCGCTCAGATAAATTTACAAGTGGCAAGATGATGCTTTTTTTTGGTGCCCGTACAAAGGAGGAACTTCCTTTTTTTGGAAGATTGTATAAAATCCCAAAGGATCTTGTGGATGTAAATATTGCTTTTTCAAGAACTCCCGGTCAACCTAAGAAATATGTACAGGACCTGATGCGCGAGCGGAGTGCAGATCTGGCCGTCTTACTGGCAGACCCTGATAGCTATTTCTATATATGTGGCCTGAGGAGTATGGAAGAAGGTGTCATACAGACGCTGCGTGACATAGCGGAGCAGGCAGGATTGAAGTGGAAGACGCTGAGTAAGGAACTGAAAGACAATGGTCGTCTGCACATAGAGACTTATTGATCATTTTCAACCAGTTTATAGGTCAAGTTTATGTTTCCCGGATAAACTTCTTCCAAATACACAATATTAGGAATCAACTTATCTGGTTTATCCATATAGTTGAGCATCCGGTTTATTTTTTGAATAGATGAAGCTGATTTGATAGCCATGGAAAGTCATAAAATACCTATTTCTAAGTATTTTATTTATCCGCATTCAATTGTAATTTTAATAGTGGAAAATCTTACATATTTATGAACTTAAAGAACACAATTATTTATGCCAGTTTGTTGATAGAGGGGATAAAAATCTCATAAAATAATGAGCTCAGAATGTAAAAAAAGATAAAGCAAAAGTGAAATAGAAATAATCAGATATTAAAGAATTAGACATGTTCAATGTTTTCTTAATAGGCCTGCTGAGTACCTCTTCACTTGTTATAGGAGGAGTACTCGCCTCGCGTTTCACCTTGGAAAAGCGAACGATCGGCATCATCATGGGGTTTGGCGCAGGAACGCTAATTTCAGCCGTTTCTTATGAATTAATTTTTGAAGCTGTACAAATTGCAAAAAGAAGTGGTTTTCCTGCATATGGCTTTTTTAGTGGAGCTTTGACATTTTTACTGGCAGACTGGTTGATCGGTCGATTTAGTTTTTCCAAGACGCAAAAACCAGACCCAAACAGTCATACTGCCTTGATTGTCCCCATGATTCTCGCGATCATACTGGATGGTATACCTGAATCCATCGTATTGGGATTGGGAATTTTTGAATCAGGATCCGTTAGTTTGTCCATGTTGGTAGCCATATTCATTTCTAATTTGCCTGAGGCCATTGCCGGGTCGGTGGGAATGAAGGAAAGTGGCTGGAGCCGCAAGAAGATAATTATACTATGGTTTGGCATCGCGCTTTTTTGTGCTGTCGCTACTCTCCTGGGATTCACTTTATTCAGTAACATATCTCCTCCCTGGATGGCCTTTATTAATGCCTATGCAGGCGGGGCCATTCTGATGATGCTTGCCAATTCAATGATTCCCGAAGCCTACGAGAATGGAGGAAAACTTGCGGGAGTCTTTACAATTCTTGGGTTTTTTGTTTCTGTCTCAATAGTCATTTTAGAAAATTCCTGATGGAACAGACGAAAAAATAAGGAGAAAAAAAGAATTATTACAGTTAGGGAAATTAAATATTTCGACTTCAACTAAATAACAAGGTTATGGAAAATATCAGATTGCAGGAAGCACGTGAGAATAAACTCCCTTGGAAAAAGTGGGGGCCATATTTGAGTGAAAGGCAGTGGGGTACCGTTCGCGAAGATTATAGCGAGAATGGTGACGCCTGGAATTTTTTCACCCACGATCATGCCCGCTCCCGCGCTTACCGTTGGGGTGAAGATGGCATTGCCGGGATTTCGGATGACAAGCAGCACCTTTGCTTTTCACTGGCCTTATGGAATGGAAAAGATGCTATACTCAAAGAGCGGCTATTCGGATTGACCAACAACCAGGGCAACCACGGGGAGGATGTAAAGGAGTACTACTTCTACCTTGACAGTACTCCTTCACATTCGTATATGAAATATCTCTACAAGTATCCGCAGGCGGCATATCCATACAGTGATCTTGAAAGAGTAAATGCTCAACGTTCGCGAAATGAAATGGAATATGAACTGCTCGACACGGGTATATTTAATGAGGATCGGTACTTCGATGTGTTCATAGAATATGCCAAACAGGGTCCGGAAGATATTCTCATAAAGATCAGTGTAGCTAACCGCGGACCGGAAGCAGCAGAGTTATATCTACTACCTACCTTGTGGTTTCGCAACGACTGGTCGGCGTGGATTGCCGACTCCAACCGGGCAGCGACAAAGCCAATACTGTCGCAAATTAAATCAAAGAAAGGGGTGAGCGCACTCATGGCTAATCATTCAAAACTGGGTGAATTTGTATTCTCCTGTGAGGGTGATGTGCAGCTGTTGTTCACCGAAAACGAAACGAATCATGTAAAACTTTTTCCCGGAACCAAAAATGAAAGCCCTTATGTTAAAGATGGCATCAACGACTATGTTATACATGGTGCACAACAGGCGGTGAATCCAAAAAACCAGGGAACAAAAGCAGCAGCTCTTTATCAGCTTATGATCGGTGCCGGTGAGACTTCCGAAGTGCGGTTGCGCCTGACTAAAAAATCAGAAGAAGTAAAGACCGCTCCATTTGGAAAAGATTTTCAATCTGTTTTTGCAGACCGGCTTCGTGAAGCAGATGCATTTTATGCCTCAGTTACTCCAAATTCGGCGAATGTCGATGAAGCCAATGTGATGCGACAGGCCCTGTCGGGTATGCTGTGGAGTAAGCAGTTCTTCTTTTTTGATGGTGACAACTGGTTGGATGAACACAATTCTAATCCCCTGCATTCAGGATATCATAATGCCCGAAATTCGGAATGGTATCACATGTTGAACATGGATATCATTTCTATGCCAGACAAATGGGAGTATCCGTGGTATGCGGCCTGGGATCTTGCCTTTCATACACTGCCTCTTTCTATCGTTGATCCTGATTTCGCGAAGAACCAGATGGAGTTAATGCTTCGCGGATTATACCTCCATCCCAATGGGCAGATGCCGGCCTATGAATGGAACTTTAGCGACGTAAATCCTCCTGTACATGCCTGGGCCACTTTATTCCTGCATCGATCGGAGATGACATTGCGGGGGGAGGCGGATGTAAATTTTTTACGTTCCACCTTCAATAAGTTATTAATCAATTTTACCTGGTGGGTAAATCGTAAAGACCGTTTTGGTAAAAATGTGTTTGAAGGCGGATTTCTTGGTCTGGATAACATCGGTATTTTTGATCGTAGTGCACCTCTGCCTACCGGAGGTAATCTTGAGCAAGCGGATGGCACGGCCTGGATGGCGCTCTTCAGCCAGAATATGCTAGACCTTGCCAGTGAACTCGCCGTGCATGATAGTTCCTACGACGAAATGATTGTGAAGTTTGCACAGCATTTCCTCTTTATTGCCAGAGCTATGAATAAGCCAGGCAACGATGGGATGTGGGATGAGGAGGATGGATTTTATTATGATCTGCTTCGACTACCTGATGGAAGTGCTGTCAGGCTAAAGGTGCGCTCGCTGGTAGGTTTACTACCCTTATGTGCTACGAGTATAGTGGAAAAGGTACAACGAGATCGGATTCCCGAGGCAATGGCAACCATCAGGGAATTTGAACGCAGAATGCCCGAACTTTTGGAAACCATACACGCCACCGGCGAAGGAAAATTTGGTGTAAATGAAAGGGGTATTCTAGCCCTGGTGAATGAAGATCGATTACGCAAGATTCTTGAAAAAATGCTCGATGAAAATGAGTTTCTGGGTCCACATGGAATTCGTTCGATTTCCAAGTTTCATCAGGAACATCCATATGTCATGCACGTAGATGGTCAGGAATTTCGTGTGGACTATCTACCCGCCGAGTCCGATACCGGAATGTTTGGAGGTAACTCAAACTGGCGTGGCCCTGTATGGATGCCTATAAACATCATGTTGGTGCGGGCACTGCAACAATACTATTTGTATTACGGGGATAAATTTCAAGTGGAATGTCCAACCGGCTCTGGCAACATGATGAACCTCTTTGAGGTGAGCAAAGAAATTAGCCATCGGCTTATCAGCACGTATACACGAGGTGCCAATGGAAAACGTCCTGTGTATGGAGGTACAGAAAAATTTCAAAATGACCCCAACTGGCGCGATCTGATTTTATTTTATGAGTATTACCATGGTGACAATGGGGCCGGACTGGGTGCGAGTCATCAAACCGGCTGGAGCGGAGTGGTCGCAAAACTTATTCAAACCTTTGGTCAGGTGGATGCAGAGCAGCTTCTAAAAGGCGGAATAAAAACCACATTTAAGAAGGACAAGAAGGAAACCGGAAAGAAGAAGCGTACAGTGAAAAAAATTACTGAAGAAATTATATAAGGAGGTGCATCTAAATTGTATTAAAAAAATAAATAGTAACACATGAAAGCAATTACTGTAGAACCTAAAAAACCCGGAACAGCAAAACTGATGGATATACCCGAGCCAGGAATAAACGAAGGCTCCGTATTGGTGCAGGCAGTCGCCGTGGGTGTATGTGGTACCGATGTTGAAATTGTGGAGGGGAAGTATGGATGGGCACCACCTGGTCAAAAACATCTGGTACTCGGCCATGAATCACTGGGTCGTGTAATTGACCCGGGGCCAACCAGTGGGCTTAAGAAAGGGGACCTGGTGGTAGGCATCGTAAGGCGGCCTGACCCGGTGCCTTGTCCGAATTGTGCAGTAGGAGAATGGGACATGTGTAGCAACGGATTATATACAGAACGCGGAATCAAAGAGATCAACGGTTATATGTCAGAATATTGGCGTATTGAACCAGAGTATGCCATTAAAGTTGATCCAACCCTGGGCTTATTGGGTGTATTGCTTGAACCTTCTTCTGTAGTGGCCAAAGCATTGGAACAAGTAGGTCTGATCGGAAGGCGTTCGTTCTGGGAACCTAAGACAGCCTTGATTACAGGTGCTGGTCCGATTGGGTTACTGGCAGCCCTCTTTGCAAAATTGTATGGATTAGACGTGCATGTTCTTAACCGTACAGAAGGTGGCCCTAAGGCTGACCTGGTACGTGAATTGGGCGCTACCTATCATTCCGGTAGTGTAAAGGATCTTGATTTCGAACCCGATACGATTATCGAATGTACCGGTGTGGGTCAGGTAATAGCGGAATCTATTCAAAGGGTTGGGGCAAATGGTATAGTATGTCTGGCAGGTATAGGTCATGGCGGGGTTTCCCCTATCTCAAGCATTGCGGATGTTGCCTCCGCAGTGGTACTTAGAAATAATGTAATTGTGGGAAGTGTAAACGCCAATAAACGCCATTGGTACAGGGCCAGTCAATACCTGGCTCGTGCAGACCGCAGATGGTTGACTAAACTCATTACCCGGATTGAGAAACCGGAAAATTTTATGAAGGCTCTGCAACGCTCTCCGGATGATATCAAAGTGGTTATTCAGTTTTCAGATATTTAGGAGGCGATCTTTTGATCAGTGTTCATGTAAAAAAGCGGAGCTGGTAAACTTATAGAGAAGTCCATATTGCGTGCGATATTATTTTTACACTTTTTGAATAAAATAATTGGAGACCGCAATTATTTCTGACAAATCACCAAATGTCATCGGAGTGGACACCTTGGGACACCTAAGTTCAGCTCTTTTCCTTCTCGGTCCATAACCAGTAACTTTTGAATAATAGCCTGTAGTCAATAATGCTTACAGCTTAAAATTGTTATTAATTGTAACTTGTTGCAAGGTGGGCTATTTAAAAATTTCTTAAAAACACTTGTTTTTTGCAACATGCAATATTTTCACTCGTCTTTAAATTAACAACAACTAATACCAAAAATTGGAAACCGGCCAAATGTTTCAAATAGATCTGGTAGAGCGTTGCAAAGCCAACGATCGTAAAGCACAATTAAAGCTTTACAGGCAGTACTGTGATGGAATGTATTATGTGGCGAAGCGATTTATAAATGACCCAGATGATGCCGAAGACGTTTTACAGGAATCCTTTATTAAGGCGTTTCAAAAGATAGATCAATTCAAAGGTGAAGTTACATTTGGCGCATGGTTAAAGCGAATTGTTATCAACAAGAGTATAGACTTTCTTAAATCTAAAAAGGAGCGCTTTCAGGAACTTAATGAAAATAGCGTACATATTGTTGAAGATGAGGACTGGTCTGTAGATGATGGAATATCAATTGATGAAGTAAAAGAAGCAATAAGTCAATTATCAGAGAAATACCGACTTGTTGTACAACTTTATCTTATGGAGGGATTTGATCATAGTGAGATCTCTGAAATTTTGAATTTGACAGAAACCACAAGCAGGACCCGATTGTTAAGAGGTAAAGGGCATTTAAAGGAATTACTTAAAGAAAAACGTTATGGCACAGGATCTTAGAGAATTGTTCAAAAAAGAGAACGATAAAAAGCATCTGATGAAGAAAGGACACGAGGAGCGGTTTTTACAACGCTTAGATAAAGAGTTACCTCAGGCAAGGAGATCGACTTTCTATTTTATAAAAATCGCGGCCTCCATATTGGTGCTTTTTAGCCTGGGGATTTACTCCTATATAAATTTTAAAAGTGACTTGCCACATGAACCTGTTATTGTTGATAAGGGAACGGAGGAACCGAAGTCTCAGGGGTATTCCCTAGGTGATCTTTCGCCGGATCTGAAGAAAGTAGAAAACTACTATGTAGCCAATATCAACCTTGAATTATCCCGTTTGGAAGTCTCAGGCGAAAACAAAGCCCTGGTAGATGATTATATGAAGCGTTTGTCTGAGTTGGATGAAGAGTACAAAAGGCTCAATATAGAATTAAACGAAATTGGTCCAAATGATCAGACCATTTCGGCTCTTATTAAAAACCTGCAATTAAGGTTGCAGTTATTGCAGAAATTGAAACAAAAATTAAATCAATTAAAATCATCAGAAAATGAACAAATTACATCAAACAGTGTTTAAAAGTTTTGCACTTAGCCTTTGCCTTTTTACAATTGGCAGCTTCGGACAAATGCAGTCCAAAGAGTATAAAGAAACCTTTTCGGTAGGTGATAATGCCGTTGTTGATATTAATACAAGTCATGCCGATATTGAATTTGAAACCTGGAATAAAAATCAGGTAGTAGTTGAAGCCACAATTGAACTTGAGGGAGCTACTCCCGAAGAAGCTGAGGCCTATTTTAACAATGGTGGTATCAAAATCGTTGGCAATAGCCAGGAAATAACAATAGAAACAGGCGGGGGATATGCATGGGTTTTAAAAGGTGCACATGGTGATGCCAATAATATAATTGTGGAAATTCCTGAAATTCCTGAAATGCCGGATATGGAGCCCCTATTTCTGGATTTGCAAATCCCGGAAATTCCGGAGATTATCATGGAAATGCCTCCTATGCCTCCGATGCCTCCAATGAAATTCAAAAATTTTGATTACAAAGCTTATGAGAAGGATGGTGAAAAATACCTTAAAGAATGGGCTAAAGAATTTGAAGAGAACTTTGATATAGAGTATCAAAAGGAAATGGAAGCCTGGGGTATAGAAATGCAGGAAAGGGTTGAAGAGCGTGAAAAGGCTCGCGAAGAAATGATGAGAGAAAGAGAAGAAATGAGTAAAGAACGAGAAGAAATGAGAGGCGAAGCTCAAGAATTAAGGCGTGAAGCTCAGGAAATGAAGCAGGAGGCTATGGAGGAGCAGAGAAGAATTGCACATGAACAACGGGAGGTTCACAGGAATATTATTATTTCACGACAAGGGAAAGATGGACCTAATACGTTTTACCGATCTTCTGAAGGTGAAGAAAGGAATTATAAGGTAAAAAAGACCATCAGAATTAAAATGCCGAAATCTACTAAGCTCAAAATGAATGTACGACATGGTGAGGTTAAGCTGGCAGAGAATACAAGAAACATGAATGCAACCTTGTCTTATGCAAGGTTGCTTGCCTCCACTATAGATGGAGAAAAGACAAATATTGTGGCTTCCTATTCTCCGGTGTCCGTACAACGATGGAATTATGGGAACTTAAATATCAATTTTTCAGAAGATGTGGCTTTAAAGGACGTAAATATATTGACTTTAAATGCTACTTCTTCTGATATTACTATAGATCGTTTACTAAAAAGTGCCCAAATTAAAAATGACCTTGGTGCATTAAGGATCAATACAATTGCTAATGATTTTAAGGATTTGGATATCTCTGTACAGAACGGGGAATTAGTTTGCCGGTTACCAGCCACCCCATTTAGCATTGCCATAGACGGTACTTCTTCTGAATACTCCGGTCCATCGGATTTAAAATTAGTATCGGAAAAAAATGGAAACAGTTTTATTCACAGGGGGTATTACATGCAAAAGGATTCGGGGAAGTCAATAGTAATAGATTCCAGATATAGCGACATCCTGCTTCAACAATAACTACTGCATAATTTCAAGGTCCCGAATATCTTCATTAATCCACCCCTGATCTTTATCCCCTTCAGCAACAGATGTAAATCCAATAAAGCTTTTCCTTTCTTACTTCCATTATTTTAGCAGGAGCTTATCATAAAACCAATGTTTTATTGTATAAATGCCATTCACACATGACCTGAAATGACTACATAGAATTTAATCGTAGTTAATATTTCAGTTTTTCGGACCCTTCATTACATGAACGCTATCTTTTTGGTTTGTGTCATTTCACCATAGTACACAGAGATGTATCTAAACCAGGAGTCTGCAGCTAAATATAAGTTCCGGGAATTAGGGAATTAGGGAATTATAAATTCAATTCATTATTCCATTGAACTATTTTATTGTTATACATGGCATCTAAACCCATTTGAACACATGCAGCAGCTTTAGCGCCAGTGGTTACATTTGATGTGGGTACTGTATTATTTAAGATATTGTTCTTAAAGTCAATTAATGCCTGAGTACTGGGGTCTGCATGCTCAATATCAATTGGAATGCCTTTGCCTTCGTCCCATTTAATGGTAGCTCCCGAAACCCCGTCTACATCCTGAATTTCTTTTTTGTAATTCCCTTCCGGAAAGAACCATGCATTAACATAATCAAGGATCAATGTTCCTTTGTCTCCCATCACTTTTATTTGGTAATCATCTTTTGAATTGCTGGTTAAACATGTAAAAGTAGCTTTTACACCATTGGGATAACTATAGATAAGGTGGACATTATCAAAAGTTTCGCGGCCATCTTTCCAGTAGTCAATTCCTCCCACACCTAATACTTGGTCCGGAGTTGCATTTAATACCCAATTCGTGAAATCGATCTGATGTGAGCATAGTTCGGCTACCAAACCCCCGGAGTATTCACGGTACATTCTCCAGTTGATTGCTCTTTCCTGTGCAGGGTCAGTTACTGGCCTTCTCCAGTTTCCATTTCGGTTCCATTGACATTCAATAGCGGTTACCTTCCCAACTTTTCCATTCTGTATAAGGTCTACTGCATGTCTATATAAACGTGAACTATGATATTGATGTCCGGTTTGGAAGATCTTATTGGAACTATTTACTTTGTTTCTTAACCGGCTTATACCATCATATCCTTTGGCCATAGTTTTTTCACAAAAAACATGTTTACCGGCATCGACAGCTTCCGATGCTATTTGCGAATGAGTATTAAAAGGAGTTGCAACCAGGATAGCATCTATATCTTTCCGTTCCAGAAGTTTACGGTAATCTGAATATCCTTTCGCTTTTCCAGACGTATTTGCAATGCCTTTCTGAAGTCTGAATGGCAAAATATCGCAACATGATATCACGTTTAACTCAGGAATATTATTCATGATATTTATTAGCCCGCCGCCGCGATCTCCGGTACCTATAACGCCAAAATTTATGCTATCTGTCGTTTTCTTAGAATAGGCCATACCAGATTTCATAAAACTTGTAGTACCTATGGCAGCTGTTGCCAGACTGCTTTTGATCACAAATTCTCTCCGCTTCATACTTAAATTTACCTATAATTTTGGTTCCCATCCATTTTCATATTCCCTTTTCCAGGCGGCCATTGCTTGCTTATTTTTTAAAATTTTACCTGTCTTAGCATCTACTTTAAGGGTTTCTCCTGCATCCTGAGCCATATTACCTAGATGACAAAGCATAGTAGTTATACTTGCATCTGCAATGGGAGAGTTTTGTTTTTCATCTAACCGTATGGCATTAAAGAAATTTGCAATATGCATTCCGTCCAGATCACCTGCGCCCATAGTATCTATTGTAGCGCTACCTCCCGTTTCAAATTCAAATTTGATGGGTCGGCCATCCAGGTCATATAATTTATAACTTTCCCGGCTCAATTCTATAGTACCCTTACTACCATAAATGGTTGCGCCTCTTCCCGGTTGTTCAGGTTTCATTACCCCCCGGCTGTGGCCGTTCCAGGTAATGAACTTATTATCACTGAACGTATAGGTCACCTGTTGGTTATCAGGAAACTGCCAATCGTCATTATAGGCATATTTGCCTCCAAAAGAAGTGACCGTTTCAGGGAGATCAACTCCCAATGCCCATCGGCAGATATCTATTTCGTGTGTGCCATTGTTGTGAATTTCACCTGTTCCCCAATTGCGGAACCAATGCCAATTATATGGATGAATATTGTCTTTATATGCTTTCCTCGGGGCCGGTCCCTGCCAGAGATCCCAATTTAAGGTTGATGGTACGGCTGTATCAACTCCATTTCCAATAGATGAGCGGCTATTGGAATAATAGGCTTCTCCCTTATAAACATTTCCAATAATACCATTTCTAATATCCCTTACGGCGGTAATAGATGTCCTTGCAGAACGTTGCTGGTTACCCATCTGTACTTTCTTACCATATTTTTTCTGTGCCTCAACCAACAAGTCATTCTCGTAAGGGTTATGACTGCAAGGTTTTTCAACATAAACATGCTTTCCTGCCTGTAAGGCCATTATGGCCATTGGGGCATGCCAGTGTTCAGGTGTTGCTATGAAAACAGCGTCAACATCTTTATCTTCCAGCATTCTTCTGAAATCCTTTTCCACTTTAGGAACGTAGCCAATTTTTTTCTGACACCAGATATTATGTGCCTCAATTATAGTATCATCAACATCACAATTGTAAATGATCTTTACATTTGGGCTTTTTGAAATACCCATGGTCAGCGCTTTAGCACGACTTCGTACTCCAATAACGGCAACCTGCAATTGATCATTGGCACCTAAAACTCCTGCATTAAGGGTTCCCGGCAGGGCGAAAGTACCTAAGGTTATGGCAGCGCTTCCAACAGTGGTTTTTTTAATAAAATCTCGTCTTGTAGTCATGGTTTATTCGCTTAGGATTGGTCTTATTTTAATATTCTTAAATGCAACACGATCACCGTGGTCCTGCAGCAGTATATGGCCCTTGTCAGCTTCTCCAAAATTTGGCCAGATTTTATATTTACTCTCTGAAACCAATTTTTTATAAGTGTCACTTTTTCGTTCGTATTCCAGCACTTTCATGCCATTTAGCCAATGTTCCACATGGTTGTCTTTGGAAAGGATACGCGCATGGTTCCATTCACCAATAGGATTCACTGGTTTATCAGGATCTACCTTTATGAGATCATACAAAGATGCCATGGTTCTGCTACCTTCGTGATTGCCCAACTTAGCATCAGGGTGATTGTCATCATCCAGAATTTGATATTCCAGACCAATTGATGATCCGGGGCCTTTGTTAAGATCGGTATCTACAAAATATTTTATACCACTGTTGGCACCTTTTGTAAGTTTAAAATCCAATTGAAATTCAAAATTACCATATAGGTCATCGGTCACAATATCGCCCCCAGCCTTAGATTCTCCACCACCTGATGATAATACTATTAGCTCACCATTTTCTATAACCCAGCCTTGAGCAGGAAAGTCATCAAGGCGTGCTCCCCGCCATCCGTTGGTCGTGCTGCCATCCCATAGGAGTTTCCAACCATTTTTTTCTTCGTCAATGCCGAGTTGGTTTTTAGTAATGATTGGTGTAAGTGTACTTTTCCTTGCATATTTAGCAAGGCTGTCTGTAAGGATTCTAATGTTTTTCCATTGAATTTCTGTACCTTCCTTTTGGTCCTTTCCAATGCTGTGCACCTGGAGACCAATAAAGCCGCTACTGGTTTTATCGTCTATCAGATAGGCTGCAGGCACATCATTTATCCAGGTTTTAAGAGTATCTCCAAGGGCTTCAATCCTATAATGATTCCAGTCATTTTGCTTGAATGCCTGTTGAGCCTTTGGATTATTATCCATAGTATTAAGCCAGCCCCTTCTGGCCTCGTCGTAGATTCCGGCGCTCCATGCCCTATCTGAAGGATCTATCTCTATCTGGTAACCATGCACTCGTCCATTCCTGTAATGAGGAAAGCTATTGCTTCGGATTTGAATCCCGGAATTCATGGTGGAATCTACCTTATAGTCTAATTCCAGGATAAAATCGCCATACATCCTGTCTGTTGTTAAAAAGGTATTAGGTGTATCATGTACCGTACTGCCCACAATAATTTCATCTCTTACCATATAATGCGCTTCACCTCCTTTAATAGTCCAGCCATTAAGGGTTTCTCCATCAAACAAAGGAGTCCAGGGTGTATTGTCTTTCACGGAATCTGAACATCCCATTGAAGTGAGTACTATTAGAATTAATACTGTTTTGTAAAAATGGGTACTTTTTATGTGTTCCATTTGGAGTTAGATTTGTATTTATCCCTTAAATATAGGCTGTAGAATGCACAAATAAAAAAAGCAACTTAAAAAAAGTCGCTTTTTGTTTGATTGCATAAGTTTTATAACATTGCCCTAATGCACTTCCTTTTTAAGATAATCCGGGAAGTTCTTTTTAAATCGATTCAACCTCGGAATAGATACTTGTCTGACATAGGAATTATTGGGGTTTTTTCTTTCGTAATCCTGATGGTAATCTTCAGCATTATAAAATTTGGTAAAGGCAGTGACTTCTGTCACAATAGGGTCTTCATAATTGCCACTTTCTTCCAACGCAACCATATAGGTCTCTATGATTTTTTTTTCTTCCGGATTCTTGTAGAAAGCAATAGATCGATATTGCGCTCCCCTGTCAGGGCCTTGTCGATTTAGGCTTGTTGGATCATGGGATCCAAAGAATACCTGGACCAGCTCTATATAGGATATTTCCGTTGGATCATAATATACTTCCACTGCTTCGGCATGGGAAGTCCTGCCATAGCTTACCTGTTCATAGGTCGGATTTTCTTCAGTTCCACCAGAGTAGCCTGAGATTACTTCCTTAACACCTTTTACACTCTCGAATATGGCTTCCACACACCAAAAACACCCACTTGCAAAATAGGCGGTTTCATATTTTTGTAGATCTTGTTTGGAAAATTTTTCCGCTAAAACTACTTCTTTGGCTGGCTCTATTTTATTCTTAATTTTGGATTCGCAACTTGTAGTGAACAAAGTTATGGCCAGTAAAATACCTGCTTTCAGAAATTTCATTTTTCGAATTTATTTCAAAAATCAATAAATCTTTCTGGAAATGAGGTTAAAGACCTGTTAATTAATGCCTTTGAGTATTTGAAAAGCCCCAGTTTCACAAACTTTAATACGAATTTCTATGACTTTGCTTGAAGAAGTACTTATAAACCATTCTAAAGGTCCAATAGCCATATTGGACAGCGAGATTCCAATTGGTAACTATATTCCGCTTGATTTATCTGTATTTAATAGAGATTTGGAAGCCTTTGATATTAGCAATCCATCTGTTTGCCAGGAGTATATAGACAAAGTCCTGAAAAATGATTCCTTTTCTATAGCATATGGTGGATATTTGGAAAGGCGGAACCTATACATTAAGAGTCCTGGCTTTGCTGTTAAGGGAGAAGAAGAACGCAATATTCATCTGGGAATAGATTTTTGGGCTAAAGCCGGCACTAAGGTAATAGCCCCTTTAGCAGGCGTTGTACACAGTTTTAAAAACAATGCCGTTTCCGGGGATTATGGCCCAACTATTATTTTGAGGCATGAATTGGATGGAGTTCAATTTTATACGCTCTACGGGCATTTATCCATAGAATCACTTCAAGGGTTATATAAAAACAAGGAATTCAGGGCCGGAGAAGCAATGGCGACTCTGGGCGATACCCCTGTTAATGTGAATTATGCCCCCCACCTTCATTTCCAGATTATACAGGATTTAGGCTCTTTTACAGGAGATTATCCCGGGGTTTGTGCTCAAAAGGACCTACAGGGATATCAAAAAAATTGCCCGGACCCCAATTTATTGCTAAAAATCACACCACCTTATATCGGTTAAATACACAAAATATCGCTGAGGTGTTTTAGGGTACTGATCCATTCATCGACACTTTTTTGCACTTAATCCAAGTTTTTGCCAGATACCGAAAAATAAGGGTTTTTCGACGAATTACAAGCGGGATGAGATGCACATTGGGCGTTTTATATATATAAA
>NZ_JBATKE010000134.1:0-36831 GCF_049669105.1 Eudoraea sp. | reverse complement strand
CCCTTTGAATTCCATTGGAAATATCTCTGGGATGAGTAATATAAAGCCCAATATCAATTAATTCCTTCCAGAGTTTATCAGAGGCCCTGATTGCAATCCTTTGATGTTCCCCAAAAATTTCCTTGCCTGCCCCCTTTTCAAAATAGAGTTTCATCTGATAACTAAAAACCGAAATATCTATAAAGGCCGCAAAAGAATCTTTACTAAAGATAGCACCCTAAGCCACGGGAATAGTATTCATTTTCCAAAATAAAGCCTGATTATCAATTCTGAAATCATCGGAAAAATACATGATACTATCAGCTGCTTCTGTAACCTTTCGGGCAAACCCACGAAAGTAATCATAAATGGTCAACCTTAACTCCAGGGTAGATATTTCAATAGCGTTTCCACTAGGAGTAACTGCAGACTTTTTTTTCTTTTGCTGCGCAATGGCTATCTGACTGACTAATGCCAGGATGAGAATAAACCCTTTAATTAAAGATAATCTTAGGGAAATATTGGCCATGACTATTGCGTGTATAGAATGCTTTTCAGATATCCTTATTTAATGGCACCTTAATGTTAAAAGTACTATATTTTTAAAACATTCTCCTCTCTTCAAAAGGATATTATTGCCCGCAAATAGCCATAGCTAAACTGGCTATACAATCTAATCCGGGAGACTGCGTTTCATTAAAGGATATATTCATCCCAATTATTACAGCCAAATGACTGAAAACCAGGATAATTTAAATAATCTTTCTAGGAAACTGGAAACACTCCTAAAAAGGCAGGATATTTTTTTAGAAGAAGTAAATGCCCTGAAAGCAGAAATATACCAGTTAAAACAGGCAGAAATTAAACAACCTTCGGAAAAAAAAGAAACAATTGAGGATAAACCCTCGTACCAATCCGGTAATGCATCCAAGCCTGTTATGGCATCCGAGCCTGTTGCGGCATCCCAGCCGGGTACAGCATCCAAAAAATTGTACAGGGATGTCAACCATAGAATCTTAGGAGGTGTTTGTTCCGGGATAGCAGAATATCTTGGGCTCAATAAAATTTTGATACGTTTTCTTTGGTTGCTATTTTCCTTCTTTTTTGGCATTGGATTTTTGGCTTATATAATACTGTGGATCGCAATTCCTAAAATTAAAAAAACCTCAACAGTCCAAAAACCTTCACCAATCAGCACCGAAAAACCCCCAGTTGAGAAAAAACAGGTATTAGAGGAAAAGGCTGTTATATTCAACACTCCGGCTAGAAATCAAAAATCAAAAATAAATTTTGACTGGGAAAAATATATAGGTGAAAACTTAATTAATAAAATTGGTATTGCCATCCTGATTATTGGTGTGGGAATTGGTGCTAAATTTTCTATTGAGAACGACTTAATTAGCCCGTTAACAAGGGTAATATTGGGTTATCTGGTTGGATTGGGACTTTTGGGGACAGGACTGAAATTAAAAGTAAAATATGCAAATTTTAGCGCGGTATTAGTCAGTGGTGCTATGGCCATACTATATTTCATGACCTATGTTGCATACAGTTTATACGATCTGTTTCCTCAAATAGTTACATTCCTGTTAATGGTATTGTTTACGGTATTTATAATTATTGCTGCCTTAAACTATAACAAGCAAATTATAGCCCATATTGGGCTCGTAGGTGCATATGCAGTTCCTTTTCTGCTGGGTGACGATTCTGGCAAAATTGCCGTTCTTTTTGGTTATATGGCCATTATAAATACTGGAATACTTGTCCTGGCTTTTAAAAAATACTGGAAAGGACTTTATTTTTCGTCTTTCGTACTCACATGGTTGATTTTTGCTTCCTGGTATGCATCAGAATACCAAACCGAAGTACACTTTGGATTGGCTTTATGCTTTCTCACTTTGTTTTTCTCTATTTTTTATGTCACTTTTCTTGCTTTCAAATTACAACAAAAAGAAAAATTTGAAATCACTGATATTCTCTTACTACTGGCTAATTCATTCATTTTTTACGGGATTGGTTACAGCATTTTGGCAGGACACGAAACAGGATCACAGTTTTTAGGTGTATTTACAATTTTTAACGGTGTATTACATTTTGCAGTCAGCTCCTATATTTACAAACAAAAACTGAATGATAAAAACCTGTTCTATCTTATTTCAGGATTGGTTTTGGTTTTTATCACCATTGCTATTCCTGTTCAGCTCGATGGAAACTGGGTGACACTATTATGGGTTGGTGAGGCAGCATTATTGTTTTGGATTGGAAGAACAAAACAAATTCCTATCTATGAATACCTTTCATACCCTTTAATGCTTTTGGCAGTTATCAGCATTTATCAGGATTGGTCAACGGAGTATTATTTCGGCATTTTTGATTCAAGCGACGCAAAAATGACCCCGCTTCTTAACATTAACTTTCTAAGTTCGCTATTATTTATTGCCGCATTCAGTTATATTACTTTTTTAAATTCCAACAAAAAATATCTCCCTTCCTTAAGTTCCAGGAAAGAATTTCAGCAGTTAGTTTCTTTTCTAATTCCTGCCGTACTTCTGAGCACAATTTATATGGCCTTTAGACTGGAAATAGGAAATTATTTTGATCAACTTTTTGCGGACTCTAAATTAACCATGAATGAGTATGAAGAATTCTACAACTATGATCTCAGGAACTTCAAAACAATTTGGATCATCAATTATTCGCTGCTGTTTTTATCGGTGCTTTCCTTTGTGAATATCAAAAAGTTGAAAAACAGACAATTAGGATTAGTTAATCTTGCACTAATTATTGTTGCTGTCTCAATTTTTCTAACACAAGGATTATATGTACTCAGCGAGCTACGTGAGAGCTATTTGGAACAATCCTTATCTGCCTATTATCAGATTGGTGCCTTTAATGTTGCAATCCGATATATTTCATTTGCCTTTGTGGCAATAACCCTGATGTCTTGCTATACCTACATTCGAAAGGAATTTATGAAAGTTGATTTTAAAATGGCCTTCGATTTGTTATTTCATATATCCATACTTTGGATAACAACCAGCGAATTAATAAATTTATTGGATCTCTCAGGATCTTCCCAATCCTATAAACTTGGAATTAGCATATTTTGGGGCATTTATTCCTTGTTGCTGATTGTTTTGGGTATCTGGAAACAAAAAAAATACTTGCGCATAGGGGCCATAGCCCTATTTTCAATCACGCTGATGAAACTTTTCTTTTATGACATCTCTCACCTCAACACCATTTCAAAAACTGTTGTTTTTCTTTCACTGGGAATACTTCTTTTGATTATTTCATTTTTATACAACAAATTCAAACATAAAATTTCCGATTAATTGAAAGCGAAAATCAGTGCCTGTTTACTACTATTAATCTGTTCATATTCCTATGCACAAATTGATCAATATACCTATAGAAGAGAATTGCCGGGAATTACAGGCCAATGGCACAAAATAGTTTTGCCTGAAGAGGTTTTTGGAAAGGTTTCCCCGGATTTATCCGATATTCGGATATTTGGGCTAACAGAGTCCAATGACACTATTGAAGCTTCTTATATACTGCAGCATAAAACGGAAAAGGTACTTAGAACTGAAGTAAATTTCAAACTATTAAATACCACTTATAATGAAAAAGGGTATTATTTTACGATGGAAGTACCTACAGAAGATTCTGTAAATCAGATAATGCTGAATTTTAAACAGGATAATTTCGATTGGAAGCTGTCGCTGGAAGGAAGTCAAAATCAGCAGGAATGGTTTACTATTGTTGATGATTATCGAATTCTATCAATCAAAAACCCTGAAACAAGTTATCAATTTACCAAAGTTACTTTTCCGGAGACGAAGTACCGATATTTTAGAGTTCTTATAAAAAGCAAAGAAAAACCGGACTTGTCCTTTGCGAAAATTGAATTTAATAAGGTTACCAATGGTAGTTATAATAAATACCCTATTGAAAAATCAGAAAGTATTGAAGATAAAAAACAGAAACTTACGCTTGTTGAAATTGGTTTAAAAGCACCTGTTCCAATTAGTTCTATTAAAATTGATATTCAAAATACATTCGACTATTACCGACCAATTACCATATCCTATATATCTGATAGTGTAAAAACAGAAAAGGGATGGAAATATCAGTATCGGCAATTAACTTCAGGGACACTTAGTTCCTTTGAGAAAAATGAATTCGTATTTGAAAGTACAGTCCTTCAAAAACTAAAAATCAGCATCTACAATCAGGACAATACACCTCTAACAGTTCATAAGCTAACCGCAAAGGGATACGTTCATGAATTAATTGCCAGGTTTACAGAACCCGCAACTTATTTCTTAGCCTATGGGAACAAAAAAGCAAATAAACCAAACTACGATATTGAACGCTTTGCCTCAAAAATTCCGGACACCCTAACTGCTTTAAATTTTGGAAAAGAGCAGCTCATTGATCAAAAGGAAGTTCTCGTCACCGAACCCTTGTTCAAAAATAAAAATTGGTTGTGGGCCCTTATGACAGTACTCATAATAGTACTTGGATGGTTTTCGGTAAAAATGATCAAAACAAAATAGTGTTTCCCTAAATTACTTCTGGCGATACTCTTTAAAGATACTTTTTTTTGTGATCATTATATGAACTGAACCTATTTCGTGACAGATCAATTACGCCACAGAAACTTTCAAACAGGTATATTGATTCTTTAGTTCTAAACTGAAATTTCGTATTTTTAAACAGTTAGAATATAATTCGTAAATTTTCTTTGAATTCCAATCTAATTAAATAATAAACTATCCCTCAGTACATATTATAGCCTATCACTAAGCAATGATAAAATTCTTCAGAGGGCCGAACGATAAGCAAAGGTCTGGTAGACCTTTGATAGTGAGGAGCCAGCTGAGGCGTGGGCAATTTAAATAATAACTATGGTTAAATTTTTTAGACATATTCGCCAAAGACTACTAACCGAAAACAAAATCAACAAATATTTATTATATGCAATTGGTGAAATCATTCTGGTTGTTATCGGAATTTTGATTGCCTTATGGATAAACAACCTCAATACAATAAAACAACAAAAAGAGGTAGAAAAGATTTATTTGTTGTCTCTTAAAGGAGAATTTGAGCAGAATTATGACCTTTTAAATGGGACCATAAAAAATAATGAGCAGTTAATTAATCACTTGGAAAATCTTTCCATGCTTTTTGATAAAAACGTATATGACACTATTACCGAAACTTCCGTAAATAAATATCTTTTTAATGCAATATCTCCAACAGTAGAATTTAACCCAAGTATGGGGGTATTGACTGAAATAATAAGTTCTGGTAACCTTAAAAATATTGAGAACTTTGAATTAAGACAGTATCTGGCTTCTTTTGGAAATTCTATAGAAAAATTAAAACAACATCAAACAGATGGAGCAAAATTCTACGACAAAGCCGTCGAACATTATTTAAAAGACGGCAATTTAAAAAAAACCATAAGAATAATGGGGAGAGAAGTTAAAGGGAATTCAAAATTTGAATCAATAAATAATAAAAACCTTTTTAATTCTGTGGAATTCGAAAATCATATATTCCTTTATACGAGAATTTCAAAAACCAAGAGCGCTCTTCATTATCTGCCCTTAAAAAATGATATCGAAAAAATAATTCAGATAATTGAATCTGAATTGAAAAATTAACGAGGGCTCAATCCCACAAACCTTTAAATATGGATGTTCAACAACTTAAAAATAATTGGATTTACAGTCTGTTATTATTTGCCGTACTATCGGCAATTATGGCGTTGAATACCTCTGAATTTTTTTATAAATCAGGATCAGCCGGAGTAGGTATAATCATTTTAATAATTCTCAACTTCAGAAAGACCAAACAACCCAATGATACCTGGATGATCATAGGTGCTTTTTTGTTTTCTATTGCCGGAGACTGGTTTATGTCCAATAAACTGGGAGACCCAATGATGTTTAGCAAGGGCATTGCACTATTTTTTATAGCACATGCCGGTTATCTGGGATTTGCTTTACTTAATGGTAAAATAAAATGGAGGTTTACGCTCCTTATCCTAATGGCCTATTTAGTGTTTTTCTTCCTTTTACTTTATCCCTCTATTGACGATAAGGTTCTCATGTATGCCGCACTGGTTTATTTGCTCATTTCGTGCCTGACTTTTGGTGCTTCTTTTGGAATTAACGGAGATACAGGTTTTAAATGGACTTATGTTTTTGGGATTTTTCTAATTGTATTTTCGGATACAATTATTGCGCTCACTGAATTTTTGGGATACACTAAACTTGATTTTATGATTTTACCTACCTACTATCTTGCGCATATTAGTATCACATTCTCATTAATTCGTAGAGAGAATTTACAGGAAAATAATATGGAAATCACATGAGAGCGTTGGTATATACAAAATACGGTTCACCAGAGGTTCTGCAGCTCAAGGAGATCGCAAAACCAACTCCTAAAGAGAATGAAGTTTTGGTAAAAATCCACGCTACAGCAGTGAATGATTACGACTGGAGTATGATTAGAGGGAAGCCCTACCTATATCGTTTACTGTATGGTATTCTAAAGCCAAAACACCAAATCCCCGGTATGGAACTGGCAGGAACTATTGAAGCTCTTGGTGCAAATGCAAATTCGTTTAAAATTGGCGATGCCGTATATGGAGATATTTCGGAATATGGTTTTGGCAGTTTTGCAGAATACGTATGCATTAATGAAAAAGCCTTGACCCTTAAACCCATCAAAATGAGTTTTGAGGAAGCCGCTTCAATCCCGCATGCAGCCATGTTGGCGGTACAGGGTCTGCTGGATATTGGCGGGCTTCAAAAAGGGCAGAAGATCCTGATTAATGGCGCAGGTGGCGGTATGGGGACATTCGCCTTACAAATTGCCAAGTTATATGATGCCGAAGTAACAGGAGTTGATTCAGGGGATAAGCTAAAGATGATGAAGGAGCTTGGTTTTGATTATATCATAGATTATAAAAAGGAGGACTTCACCAAAAATAAACAGGGTTATGACCTGATCCTCGATGCCAAGACCACCCGATCAACTTTCCGGTATTTAAGGGCATTAAACCCCAATGGAAAGTATGTAACCGTTGGTGGTTACCTGAACCGCCTTATTCCGATTATTATCCTAAAACCCTGGATTTCTGTTTTTAGTAATAAGCGTGTCCATATGGTTGCCCTAAAACCAAATAAAGATTTGGAATATATAAACGAAATTTTCGTCGCTGGTAAAATTAAACTGGTAATCGATGGTCCTTACGAACTAAGTGAAGTACCCGGGTTAATTCAGTATTTTGGTGAAGGAAGGCACCAGGGCAAAATAATAATAAAGAATAAATGAAATAAACAACTGGGAATGAAATATTTAAGATTATTTATTCTTGCGACTCTAATTACTAATATGGCCCTTGGCCAGATGACGGATAGTGCTGAAAATAAGGAGATAATTCATTACAAAATAAACAGAACAGAATACAAAGACAAGCTAAGAGGCTTCTGGCTTGGTAGCTGTATTGCCAATTGGACCGGTTTGCCAACAGAAAACGCACGCACCGATTTCCCATTTTTCACAGATTCAGATTTTGGTCCCGGCAAATATGATTATGTGCTGGACCAAAACCCATGGGGAGCTGATGATGATACTGATATTGAATATGTCTATCAGCATGCCATTGAAAAATATGACAATTTTATGCTAACAGGAGCACAAATAAGCACCGAGTGGCAAAAGCATATAGGCTTACCCAAACTATGGGTTTCCAACCTGGCGGCCCTGGGACAGATGCAGAACGGTGCAATACCTCCTGCTACATCTTTACCCGAAAACAACCCCATGTGGGACATGATAGATGCACAGCTAACTACAGAAATTTTCGGTGCTTTTGCTCCCGGCCGTCCTGATATTGCTTTAGAGATTGGGCACATACCGATTAGAACTACTGCATACCTGCATTCACAATGGGCTGCAGAGTTTTATATCATCATGTATTCGCTTGCCGCTATTGTGGATAAGTCTCTTTCCCCTAAAGATCAAATACTCTGGATGGCAGAATATGCCAGAAGGAGCATACCGAACTGGTCTTATATTGCCGATATGTATGATTTTGTTAAAGCAGCCTATGCTAATAATCCTGATAAAGAAAATTGGGAAAAAACACGTGATGAAGTGGCCAATCGCTATCAGTACTCGGTAACGGCCGGATACCATTATAAATACCCGTGGGATTCAGGAATTAATTTTGCAGCATCAATAGTTAGTCTATTATATGGAGAAGGAGACTATAAAAAAACTATACGTATTGGAGCTATGTCCGGCTGGGACTCAGATAACCCTACCGCAACCTGGGGTGGACTTCTTGGTTTGCTTTATGGATATAAAGAACTACAGGTTCAATTTAACAAGACTGATTTCGCAGATGGCTATGATATAGCACGTACCCGATTTAATATGCCTATACCCCTGGACAATTTTAGCGATATGTCTGAACGGGGAATTGGTATTATTGATGCTATTGTTACCGGGGCTATGGGCGGCTCCATAAATGGTGAAAACTGGATTATTCCTGAAATGAGCTCAGAAATTACAGCTGCTTCTGTTCCCAAAACTAAAGTCTCCTGGCAAACAATTGAAGATAATGACCCCAGATGGAATTATAATGGCTTTGAAACACATAACGAGAATTGGAATGCCTCCGGTGCCACACTTACAAAGGGTTATGCGAATTGCACTGCGGAGCTAAACTTTAACGGAACAGCCGTTCAATATTACGCCTACAGAAGCCCAAGGGGTGGTATTGTTAGCATAAATGTTGATGGAATTTCTTATGGGGAATTTAACCTGGAAGATCATTCGGGTACTCATGGCCAATACTATGTCAAAATTTTTGAAAAACTAGACCTGACCTCTGGTACACATACCATTCGAATAGTTGGTGATGTAAAAGATACCGAAAAAACAATTGATATGCTTTCAATAATAGAGGATCCCAGTTCCAAAGAATAATACTATTAATTATAAAATATTTACTTAAACATATAATTACAATCAAAACATAAAAATGATGAGTAATACTAACGATTTAAGCAATCGTACATTAACAATTGAAAGAACGTTCAACGCACCCATTCAATTAGTTTGGGATGCCTGGACACAAGCCGGAAAAATTTCACTTTGGTGGGGACCAAAAGGGATGCAGACTAAAGTAATCCAGCACGACTTTAAAGTTGGCGGTACCTGGAAATATACTATGGAGATGCCGAACGGAAATGAATTTATTACGGAAGGTGTGTATTCAGAAATAGCAGAGCTCGCAAAAATAACTTCATCCGCAGATTTCAAACCAATGACGGAGGGTGTAGAAATACAGGCCCAATTTGAGGCAAAGGGAGATAAAACCAATTTTATTTTTAAAGTAGTTCACCCAACAGCGGAATATTGCCAACAACAAGAAAAGATGGGCTTTTACAAGGGTTGGGATTCCACTTTTGACAGACTGAACGAGTACCTCCAGATGGAATAGCCCTCTTCCGCTGCCATCTTTTTCACTTTGAGAAAACGGAATTGTACTTCTTCGTTATAAAACAGGTTCCCTGTTACAAACTCAAAAAATTACTTTTTCTCTTTTTATCGTACTTCGATAAGATATATTTGCAGAAAATTGGAATAGTGATCCGTATCAGGATAAAAAGCCTTTGATTAATTCTCTTTTTCCTTTCTGTTTGCATAAATGCACAAACTGAAACAGAACCACCAACCAAAAATGTAAATCAGCAGTCTCAGACCTGGATTTCACTTAACAGTGTTTTTCAGCTTACCAATCATTGGTCCGGCCTGGCCGACCTACATATTCGGCGTAGCAATTTTGTAAAAGATCCGAGTTTTAATTTTATCCGTTTTGGGGCTCGATACGGCTTTAACGACAATCTGAAGATCTCCGCGGGCTATGCACACCTCTGGCTGGCCAAAGACGAAAACTGGACCCTTTATCTAAACGAAAACAGGATATACCAGGAGTTTATTCTGGCAGACACCTACCCTACTTTTAGCGGCTTGTTTAGAATACGGACGGAGCAGCGTTTTTTTAACAATATTCAGGATGGGACATCCTTGAAGGATGACAATTTATTAACCGCATCCGGTTTTTGTTGAGTGTTAGCATCCCTTTTAAACAGGGCGGTAAAACTTCTTTTTTAGTTGCGAATGAAATCCACCTTAATTTCGGGAAGGAAGTCGTGTTCAATACTTTTGATCAAAATCGGTTTACAGTGGGTATCAAACAAAAACTAAATAAAAGCTGGAGTTTTGACTGCGGTTATATGTTGGTCTACCAGCAGTTGCTCAGTGGTACAGACTATAACCTGAACCATACCTTCCGCCTATTCTTTTATGGCAATTTTGATCTGCGGAAAAATAAGGGAGAACAGATTAAGCACGGCCAGACGATAGACTAAACACTTCCATTTCTCTGGTAGAAACACCACGGACTCGCTTCAAACCTTTTTTCCCCTGCTTATAGCACAAGTATTAGACTTCTGTAATCGAGCCAAATAATAAGAATGCACGATTTCATGAAAAAACCGTATCTTGGAAGCAACTCCCCCGTATATACTAACCTTTAAAAAAACTAGAACAATGAAAACAAAACTGTTTGGACTACTAATGCTTGCTGTATTGACCCTTTTCAGCTGTAAAGAAAAAGAACAAGAGGTCGAGGTGCTTGTAGAGGAAACTGAGGCTCCGGATTCTGCGGACTATGATAAAAAAGTGGCGGTTATTCGCGCTTTTTTTCAGGCACATAGCGACGAAGATTTAGACGCTCAAAGTGCTTTGCTCGCTGATGATATGAATTGGAGCCCTCCGGCTTATAATGGAAACCAATGGTTAGGCAAAGAAGATCTTCTGGCAGCCCTAAAAAGCTATCATGATAACTTTGACAATATTAAATATGCCGAAGGTATTGTCATGCCGGATTCTACGGCCAATGGCTTCTGGTCCGGATCTGTTTTCCCCGGGCAAAATGCAAATGCCAGCGCCGGGGTAATACGGGTATATGGCACCTGGACCGCAACTCATACAGAAAGCGGAAAAGAAATAGGCGTTAAATTTTTTAATCTTTCTTCGGTCAACGAAGAGGGGAAGATTGTACAGTCATCCGACTATTTTGATGTGAATGGCCTTGCAGCACAGATTGCAGCGCAAGAATAACCCATTGCGAATTAAAATCTAAGGTGGTCAAAATTTTGACCACCTTTTTAATTTCCTGTTATTTTCAGATGCAGAAAAAAGTAAATCATTTTCGAAATAAAAGTTAGTTTGAAAAATAAATCTATAAATTCAGCCTAAAAATTATGAAGAAAAAATATTTTTTAATCAGTTGTTCGTTAATAGTACTTTTTTCAATTACCATGTGTTCACAAACCAAACCATTTGTTCCAAAAGACTTTAAAATTCCTGATACACTGGAAAATCATAAGCTGCGCATACGGATGCTTACCGTGAATGACTTAGTTAAAGACTATGATGCGGTGATGACCAGTATTGATCATTTGCAGAAAATGTTTCCTGTATCTAGCTGGCCTACCAAAGACTTAACTTTTGAACAGGATTTGATTGATTTGGGATGGCACCAGAAAGAATTCCAAATGAGAAGTTCATTTGCCTATACCGTAGTTTCTTTAGATGAAAGCGAAGTACTTGGATGTCTTTATATCAATCCCACCACAAAGGGTGATTATGATGCCAGAATAACTATGTGGATTCGAACAAGTATGCTGGATAAAGGCCTGGATGATATACTTTTTAATACTGTTAAAGAATGGATTGAAAAAGACTGGCCCTTCAAAAAAGTTGCTTATCCAGGAAGGGAGATAGCTTGGGAAGATTGGAAATCATTAAATTAGAGTTTGATTTCGCACCAACCATAAACCTTGTGTTAATAATTTTTAATGCCCTATGAAAAATATATTCCTGATTCTTCTTGTCTCCACCTATCTGGGTTTCTTAAATGCCCAAACACCTAAATCCCCTTCTTTTGAGGATATTATTTCTTTGAGATCTTTTTATAATGCTGTGATTTCGCCGTACGGCAACCACATTGTATTTGAGTCGCAAGCTACAGATTGGAAAGAAAACAAGTATGACAGGGAATTATGGCTTTCAAAGAACGGGGGTAAACCATTTCAGCTAACCAATAATCTTAAAGAGAGTAGTACCAACCCTGAGTGGTCACCAGATGGCCAATGGATTGCTTTTCTGTCCAAACGAGGTGAAAAAACCCAAATACACGTAATTCGAGTGGATGGTGGAGAAGCTTTTCAGGTTACGCATACTGATAACAACATCAAGGATTTTGAATGGTCACCGGACAGTCAAAAAATTGCATTTCTTCAATCTGAAGACAAATCCAAAGAAGAAAAAAAACGTAAAGAAAAATATGGAGGTTTTGCTGTAGAAGATGAGGAATACAATTTAAATCAGATTTGGGTAGCAGATTTCAAACCAGCGCAATTAAACCAAAAACTACGACCAGATCAGCTAAAGGATACTGTTTATGCCGAAAAGCTCAAAGCCAAATTATTACTGGATAGTGCAGCGTTTTCCATTAATAGATTTAAATGGTCTCCGGATGGCAAGAAAATAGCAATGGAACATCAACCCGACCCTTTAATAAACAGTTTTTTCAAAGCCGATATTTCGATCTATGATATAGCTACAAAAACACACAAACTCCTGATAAATAATTTAAGTTACGATGGCCTAATAGATTGGTCCCCGGATGGCGATGCCATTCTTTATCAAACCAACCTCAACGATAGCATCTCTAATTATTATACAAACGGGAAGCTATTCAGAATTAATACAGACGGGTCACAAAATAAACAACTGGCAGCGGATTTTGATGAGGAAATCTCGCGTTTAAAGTGGACCAAAAATGGAATCTTCGGAATCGCATGGCAGAAGACTAAACGTCCTATACTAAGGATAAATCCGGAAAATGGAAAGACAAAAAGTTTGGCTGTCAACTCAGAGAGAATATGGAATTATTCCTTTTCAAAAGATGGTGAAAAAATAGCGTACACAGCTTCAAATGACAATGATTTAAGAGAAATCTACCATGGCGATTACCCCTTGAAAGATTCAAGAAAAATTACCGAGTCTACCATGCAACTAAACAATTGGTTAGTGGCTAAAAGTGAGGTTATTTCCTGGAAAAGTCAAGATGGGGCGGTCATTGAAGGTGTATTGCACAAACCTCAGGATTATGACCCTGCTAAAAAATATCCGCTGCTGGTAATCATTCACGGAGGGCCAACTGGCATCTCAACCCCCGGTCCTACCCCATCTTATGTTTATCCCATGGTCCAATGGCTTAATAAAGGGGCGTTGATATTACGACCAAATTACAGAGGATCTGCGGGTTACGGCGAAGCGTTCAGGTCCTTAAATGTCAAGAACTTAGGCGTCGGAGATGCATGGGACGTATTGTCCGGAGTGGCATATCTGGAAGACAAAGGTATCATTGATGGCAATAAAGTGGGTGCTATGGGGTGGAGCCAGGGTGGCTACATTTCTGCTTTTTTAACCACAAACTCAACAATATTCAAAGCTATTTCCGTAGGTGCGGGGATTTCTAACTGGATGACCTATTACGTAAATACTGATATTCACCCGTTTACCAGGCAATATTTAAAAGGAACACCATGGAGTGATAAAGAAATCTATGAGAAAACCTCTCCTATGACTAACATAAATAATGCTTCCACCCCAACGCTGATCCAACATGGTGAATTCGACAAACGAGTTCCGGTAGCAAATGCCTATGAATTATTCCAGGGTCTTCAGGATAAAGAGGTTAAAACCGAATTAATAATTTACAAAGGGTTTGGCCATGGTATAAATAAACCAAAAGAAAGGCTTGCTGCTACCTGGCACAATTGGAAGTGGTTTGGCAAATACATTTGGGGCGAAGAAATCGAAGTGCCCGAAGAATAAACAAAAGAAACAAAATGAAAATTAAATGCTTTAAATCAATTTTCAAAAATAATATTTTCCTTTGTTCAATATTCCTGTGTGCTTACATCTCATTTAGCCAGGATTCTATTTCAATTGATTCGGTATTCGATAAAAACTCCAAAACCTTTGTGGCTGTTCCGTTAATTACAAATAATCCCACTATGGGTACAGGGTTTGGGGGTCTTGGAATGTATTTTTTTAAACTCAAGAAGGATGATGAAGGTTCCCCACCCTCTCTCATCTCCCTTTATGGTATTTACAGCACCAATAATAGTTATTTAATTGCCCCTTTTGGACGCTTTTTTTGGAATGAAGATAAAAACAGAGCAACTTTTGGCATTGGCACTTTAAAAATAAACAATGATTTTCTTTATGAAGAACAGGGAAACGACCTTCGCCTGGTCTATTCTGAACTAAGAACTTTTGTTTCTGCAGAATACAGTCGTAAAGTCATTGGAGATTTCTATTTGGGATTATTATATCTGGGAACCAAAACCAGTTACAAGTTCGATCAGGGCTCGGATGAAGAAAATGAGTTTACTAAAGATTTTTTTGAACAAAATGGTATTCAGGATAACTTTGTTTCCAGTATTGGGCTTAATTTTTCTTTTGATAATAGAGACTACCCCTATTACCCAACCAGAGGATTAAGTTTCAGTGTTCGCCCAAAACTCAATGCAGACTGGCTTGGAAGTGATAATAACTATGTAGATACCGACTATTCCTTTAACTATTTCTATTCTTTTAAAGAAAATCAAATATTAGCCTTTGATCTTTCCGGTGGCTTTGCGTTTGGAGATGTTCCTTTTGATGGGTACCAAAACTACGGCGTTCGTAACAGTTTAAGGGGATACCAAACCGGCAAATATAAAGGTCGGTATATGATTGCATTGCAAGCTGAATACAGGTGGCGTTTCTACAGAAAATGGGGGGCGGTATTTTTTGCCGGAACAGGCAGTATTTGGGGAAATGAAAATAACGGTGAAGAAGAGTTTGAACGAGAATGGTTACCAAGCGCAGGAATGGGTGTGCGATATATGGTTTCTAAAGCTAAAAAGATAAATATTCGCCTGGATTACGCCTTGGGCGTTGATGGAAATGAAGGTTTTTATTTTGGAGTAATGGAAGCTTTTTAGCCCTGTTAATGGATGTCAAGAGAAAAATAAGCGACTTTGGTGAAAATAGCATCTAACCATTAGACCATTTCCTCAAGCACTTAAATCTAAATGAAGGTTATCTCCTTCTTCAATTCGTATTAATTAAGTATATTTCTGCTATAGAAAATCCGGTAGTCATTTTGACTATTATTATCTTTTTTGGCATTAACAATTACTAAATATATATCACGCAATGAGTTATTATTTTAATACCCTTATAAAGGGAAAAAGCTTTGAAGAAGCGATCGAAAAAGTTACGGCAGAACTTAAAAAAGAAGGTTTCGGCGTACTCACCGAAATCGATGTGAAAGAAACATTGAAAAATAAAATCGACGTTGATTTCAAGAAATACAAGATTTTAGGGGCCTGTAATCCTCATTTTGCATATAAAGCATTGCAAAGTGAAGATAAAATTGGGGTTTTCCTTCCTTGCAATGTTATTGTTGAAGAGCATGAAAACGGGGAGATTGAAGTTTCCGCCGTCGATCCAATTGCATCTATGAGCCCGGTTAAAAATGAGACTTTGGGCAGTCTTGCATCGGAGGTTCAGGAAAAGCTTATGAAGGTGATTAAGAACCTCAACTCCTAAAAATAATATTAAAAGCATAATTCATATGATAAATTACCTGAAAGACCCGCAAGGAGCATTTCTTGCCTTAATCCTTCTGTTCTTCTGTCTTAATTCTTCCATCAGTTATGCCCAGGATATTCCTGAATGGATCACAAAAAGTAATCAATATACCGGGAAACTACTCGATGTAATTGCAAAGAATAATCCGGAATCTGCGGCAAGACTTGGTGTAGATGGATTTGATGATAAAATTTCTGATTTATCGGAGGGATTTAATGAAAGAGCCCTCGTGGATCTGGATGGGGTCAACCAATATTTCAAAGCCCAACTAGCCTCAACTGAAGATGATCTTATAAAACAAGACCTTCTAATCTTAATAGAAAGTACAGCAAACGAGATAGAAGAAATTCAATTAACTGAAGCCAATTTACTACCCTATTACAATGCTACAAGCAGGATATATAACGGAATCCGTGGTTTATTGGAAGATCGCATTCCTGCGGAGCGCAGGCAGGCGGCCCTGGTACGTTTAAAAAAATATGTGGGTAGTGAAAAAGGCTATGTACCCTTAACAAACCTGGCGCGCGAAGAAATGCAAAGGGAATGGAACAAAAACAGGAACAGAATTGCTCCTTATAAGGAAGAGGTAGAGCGCGACCTTAAAACAAGTGAAGAGTATATAAAAGAAATTGAAGTCTTGTTTAAAAAATACGAGATCAAAGGATTTGAAAAGGATTATAAAAAGTTGGTTTCCCAGTTGGAAAGTTATCAAGATTATATCCGCGACGAGGTTTTACCCAACACCAGAACAGACTTTAAACTTCCCCTTGCTATCTATTCATATAATTTAAAGGAATATGGGGTGGATATGCCTATAGAAGAATTACAACGTAGGGCAATGGTGGCTTTTAAAGAACTGCAGACGCAATTGCAGGTCCTGGGAAAAATTATCGCAGAAAAAAATAATTATCCGTCTGACGACTACAGGGATGTTCTTCGCTCTATGAAAAAAGAACAGCTAGACAGTGCAAACATTTTAACGGTTTACAGACAGCAGATCAAGGAGATTGAAGCAATTATAAAAGACCAGCAAATATTGACTTTACCCGACAGAGAAATGACAATTCGTCTGGCTTCCCCGGCAGAAAGTGCCGCTGCACCCGCTCCGTTTATGAGCCCTCCAAGACTTATTGGGAATACTGGTGAATATGGCGAATTTGTTCTGCCCTTAAAAGCGACCGGAGGTTCAGATGGGACTTCCTTAAAAATTGATGATTTTACACACCTCTCCGCTTCATGGCCTTTGACCGCACATGAAGGCCGTCCCGGTCATGAATTGCAGTTTACAGCAATGGTAGAAAGAGGTGTTTCACAGGCACGGGTCATCTTTGCTGCTAACAGTGTAAATATAGAAGGTTGGGCCTTGTATTCGGAAGAGATAATACTACCATTTCTGCCTATTGAAGGGCAGTTTATGACTCTTTGGAGCAGATTGGTACGTTCCGGGCGTGCTTTTCTTGATCCTGGATTGAATTTAGGTACGATTACACCGGAGGATGCCAGATATATATTAAGTCAGGAGATTGTTTTATCTGAGGCATTGGTGCGGTCAGAATTGGAACGGTACCAGTTTAGAGCGCCCGGACAAGCCACCTCTTACTTTAATGGTTACCTAAGATTGATGGAATTAAGGGCGGAAACTGAACTAATTTTAGGAGAAAAGTTCGATCAACTGGCTTTTCACGATTTTGTTTTAGGACAGGGACTACTTCCTCCCAAATTAATTAAAAAGGCTGTTCTGGAAGAGTTTATTCCTGCCTATAAATAAAATCCGGACCGTGATAACACATGTATACAGCACATATAAATAAAATAATAATTGATTTTAATGAAGCTTATCTCCTTATTAATAGTCCTTATAATTCTATTCTCTTGTTCTCAAAAAAATGAGTCCATTGCAGAGCCAAAATTAAAACCGGCATCCGAATACTTTCCAAAGGAAAAGACCAAAGTATTGGTGGTTGGGACTTTTCACTTTGATTATCCAGGCCTGGATGTTAATAAAACCGCAGATGAAGATAAAATTGATGTTTTAGTAGAGCCCAAGAAGTCAGAAGTAACAGAAGTGGTAGAGTATATAAAAGCATTTCAACCTACAAAAATTGCCATTGAGGCCTTTGAAGAATGGAAGGCTACAGATAAATTAAGAGGTTACAATGAAGGTAAGTATAGGGACGAAAGAGACGAACGCTTTCAGCTTGCCATTAGATTGGCTTCTGAGCTAAAACTAGACACTTTGTATAGCATTAACGCTACATCCTATGATGAAGATTTGGTAAAGCTCGATTCCATATATTTTGAAAAGCTATTTCGGGATTTCGATTTTGAAAATGCAGATCCCTACAATGCATATTATCGGGAATGGTATAAAGAAGAAGCTCGGAATATTCCAAACATAAATTTACTGGAATATTTAAAGCATATTAATTCCAGAGAATCGCATCAGTATGGGTTTGGCGTATATTTAGTAGGTGACTTTAAGTTAGATAACGGAAGAGGTGCTGATATTTTATCTATTTGGTGGTACAACAGAAATTTGAGGATTTTTAGAAAATTACAGGAGATTACAGAAAATAAAGATGACAGGATACTGATGATTTTTGGTAATGGTCATGCTGAAATACTGCGACAACTTTTAGAGTCTTCTCCGGAATATGAATTTATTGAATTTGATAAACTCCAATAGGCCTTGGAAATTGATAAAATGTTGAATAATGTTATTTAAAAAAGTTAGTCTGCGCTCACTAAAACCAAAAATATAAATGACAGAACCACTAGTATCTTCCTCCTGGTTAAATAATAATTTGGAAGATCCCGATTTAATAGTTTTAGATGCCAGTCCAAAAACCGAAAAACCTGATTTTGAAAACATCGGTATCAAAGGGGCCAGACATTTCGATCTGAAATATGAGTTTAGTGATACGGCCAGTGAACTTCCCAACACCCTTCCAAGTCCTAAACAATTTGAAAATAGCTGTAGAAAATTAGGAATTAATAATTCAAGTAAAATTGTAGTATATGACAATCTTGGGATTTACATAAGCCCCAGGGTTTGGTGGATGTTCAAAGTAATGGGGCACCAAAATATAGCTGTCCTCAATGGTGGCCTGCCCGAATGGATAAGTCAGGGCTATGAGACCGTACAGCAAAAAGAAAATAATATTAAACCAGGTGATTTTGAGTCAAAATTTCAACCCGAAATGGTTAAAGATTATGATTTTGTATTGTCCAATGTAATCTCACAAGCTTCCGTCTTAATTGATGCACGTTCCCCCGGTCGATTTAACGGGATAGCCCCGGAACCGCGTGAAGGTTTACCAAGCGGGAATATACCAGCCTCTTTAAATTTACCTTACACGGAAGTATTGGAACAAGGAAAGTATAAATCTAAAAAAGCGCTTAAAGCAATTTTCAATAAACTTGATATTAATGAAAAACCCCTGGTTTTCAGTTGTGGTTCAGGAGTTACGGCTTGTATTATATTACTGGCAAGTGAGTTTGTATTAATGAATGATAAATCTGTTTATGATGGTTCTTGGACAGAATGGGCCCAAATTAAAAATAAATGAAAAAACTGATTTACCTTTTACTGGCAGGCGTTTGCTCATGCAATCCTTCCCCGGATAAAAAAACAGCTGTCAGCGTATCTGAACAGATTGCGCCATCACAAACTTCTTTGATAGTTCTTGGTAATGTACAAGACGCCGGTTCACCACATATTGCCTGTAAAAAGGAATGTTGCCGCGCACTCTTTCAAAACCCTGATGACAGCAGAAAAGTGGTCTCTTTGGGCGTTGTTGATCCGGAAAACAACAAAAAATACCTCTTTGAAGCCACTCCGGATATGACGGAACAGTTTAAAATATTAAAGAGTTACCTCCCAAAAAATCAAAACGAGATAGGTGATGGCATTTTTCTTACACATGCTCATATTGGGCATTATACAGGCCTGATGTATCTCGGAACAGAAGCGATGGGTGCTTCAAATGTCAATGTGTTTGCAATGCCTGTTATGGATTCCTATATAAGGAATAACGGTCCCTGGAGTCAGCTGGTTAGGAATCAGAATATTTCTCTGCAATCTTTGAATAATAAACAGGAAATCTCGCTTACTTCAAATTTAAGCGTTATCCCTTTTCTTGTGCCACATAGGGATGAATATTCAGAAACTGTAGGATACAAGATTATCGGTCCGAATAAAACCGTTCTTTTTATCCCGGATATTGATAAATGGCATAAATGGAATACAAATATTGTTGCTGAGATAAAAAAAGTGAACTATGCCTTTCTCGATGCCGGATTTTTTAGTGAAAAGGAAATAGATAACAGGGATATTTCAGAGATTCCACACCCAACGGTATTGGAGAGCATGGAACTTTTTGATAAATTATCCGCTCATGAAAAAAACAAAGTTTGGTTTATTCATATGAATCACACAAATCCAATGCTAAATCCTGAAAGTGAACAATCCAAATTGGTATTATCCAAAGGGTATCATATAGCCCGATTTAAAGATATATTTACACTATAGAAAGGTTTAGTCCTCCTAAGTTATGGAAATCACATAAATTATATCTAATAATTTGGGAGCCAAATTATGGGAGCATCTGGGCTCTATACTTGTGCTATCCCAGCTGCGAAAACTTACTTCTTAATCAACCTACATAAGTGATTTTCTATTGGAATAGATTTCAGATTATGGTGGCTGAACTTCAAATATTAAAACTCTTTAATCCAAAAATTTAAAGACCTGAAAAGGCCCTTTTTAGTTTAAACTTTAGGGCGGAAAAGGTCTAAAATATAGTGCAAATTTCGTAACTTTATTGTGCTTTTAAAACCTAATTATTATGTGCAGATTTGTAGCCTATTTAGGAAGTCCGATAATCGTTGAAAATATACTAGTTAAGCCGGAAAATTCATTGGTTCATCAAAGTTTTGACGCTGAAGAATCTCTTATGACAGTAAATGGAGATGGTTTTGGCTTGGGTTGGTATTATAAAGATATTCAGGAAGAACCTGGATTATATAAATCGGTGTTACCAGCGTGGAATGATCAAAATTTATTGAACAATGCCTCCATCATTAAAACTACTTGTTTTTTGGCGCATATTAGAGCGGCCACGACTGGTGGTGTTTCACAGGAAAATTGTCATCCTTTTAAATACAACGAACATTTAATGATGCACAATGGAGGTATACAAGATTTCGAGAAAATAAAACTCGACTTAGTATCTCTTTTAGATGAAGAAGCGTTTTTATGGATTCAAGGACAGAGCGACACCCAATATATTTTGGCTTTATTCATGACGAATTTCAGGAAAATGGGTATTGAAAAACCCGCAACTCCAGAAGAATTAGTTGCCTGCTTCAACAAGACCTTTAGCGATATAGAAAATTTAAAACAAAGCAAGGGAATAAATAGCACATCCAATTATAATATAGTGCTGTCTAACGGCAATCGAATGATCGCTACACGCTATAGCACTGATGCCGCATCGGACAATCGTTCCCTTCATTTTGCAGAAAAGATCGCTTGCAGTTTTAATGATGAAACTGGAGATCTTGAAATAGAAGAGGATATCGTTAAAAGAAGTGCCGCTTTAATTTCGTCGGAAATGTTGACAGATGACAGGAATTTATGGAAAGAGATCCCTACCAACCATGCCGTATTTATTGATAGTGATATGCAAGTATCTCTACATAAATTAGCGGAAGTTAAAGACTATGCAATGAGATAGGTACATTATTTGCAATGGTAATTTAATTTTAAGCAATAATTTAGGCTTTATAGTAAAATATGGGGATATTTATTTTTGCGAAATTAAACTCCTGTTGGCAATAAGAAATTTGATAAATACCAGAATAAAAAAATAGCTACTTTATAATTTTATATAGTAACGAATTGAATTTTAAATTTTTATACCATGAAAAAAGATTTCGAAACTAAATTTACAGCTTGGGCATTTATTTTTGCAGCCATTTTATTATGGGGTGGTTGGGCACTTCGACCACATCATATAGGCGAGTATATTGTTGCATCAGACTTTGCTGCGATTAATGAAGATTTGTGGTATTGGATATGGATGTTTCGGTTTCATATTTTTGGTTGGGTAACTATGGCGATAGCTATTTTTGCTTTAATATCAATTACTGCAAAAAAACCTTATAGGGTCGTGCTGTTGCCAGGTGCAGGAATGGTAGTCATAGGCACTATGACATTGGCTATAGCATCTGCGTTTTATTATAATTTCGGAGCCTGGGGAGTAGGACAGACCATGGGTAAGTCGGCTGCTGAAATTCAGGAATTCATGGATAATATACTTTACACAAACCAATATGTTACCTGTTTTGTGCGATTTGGGCGCATCTTTTCCGGAGTTGGCCTGGTACTATTAGGTTTCGGATTTATAAAATGGAAAATTGTCAACCCATTGTTAGGATGGTTTACCGCACTATTGGGTCTGGCCGCAATGGCCATCATTATGGGTATTCCTGATAATTTTGAAATCTACAAACCCGTTTTTCATGTGAAAGTCATATGGCTTGCAATGATGGGTATTGCAATTTTATTAAAAGGGGTTAATCTTCCGGAGACGAAGTCCTGAGAAATAATTGTCTTATTCTATATAATCCGGTTTAAGGCTTCCAGCATTAATTTATTTCCCGCATCCGGTTTTTCGGAAAGGAGTAAAGGAGTAATAATTCCAACTGCATCCTTTACCATAGTAAGGGATTCGGTAACAACCACTCCCGACTTTTCAGAACTTACTTTTAATTGGGTTCCATATCGGGCCATCGCTATAAAATGATTCAACAATAACTTCTTGTCTTTGTTGAGTCCTGCAAGAATAGAGCAGGTTTCTTCGGCATATTTATCTCCCCTGCTAACGTATTCAAAAAATGCTTTTCTTAAATCAGGATTATAAACAACCCCATAAAGACCATCCGCCAATATATTTGTAGTTTGAGTACCTAAATGTCTGGTTTCATAAAACTTTTTAACAGCGCTTCCTATTTGCCTGCTGTTACCAAAATCTGCAACCTTACCCAGATTATCACTCAACCTCAACACATCATTAAAAGCAGCGGTCATTCCCCCGCCTGTTAAGGGATGCCTCATATTTAATGCATCTCCTAAAAGAACAGCACCCCCCTTTTTAATTGGGTTTGCCGGAAGTCTGTGATTGGGAAAAGTCTTGAACTTCCCTTCTTCTACTGAAGCTACAAATGCAGACCTTGCAGATTGGGGTATTGCCTGTTCAAATTCTTCCAAAAGGAATTTCTTAAAATCCCGACCCAACCTGGGAGGTTTCTCTCCTTTAAAATCTATTAATACCCTCCAGGCATTAGAGGTAACCGGATAAATAACCATTGGGGGATGGTCGCCCATAACAAGATGTCCATGGTTAGCAAAAGGTAGCTCACAATTTTTTAATAAAAGCCCCAGGAAATATCCGTTAACTTTCTTTTCCGGTTTGGATAATTTCTCGCGAAAATTAGACAAAGGGCCATCTGTAACAATAGTCAGATGTGCATAAATATTCTCTTCAATTCCCGTCTTTCTGCATTTATAAGTAACTCCCGTTATGGTGTTTTCTTCTTCAATTAATTGGGTAACCGTACCTTCGATGACCCGAATATTAGGTTGAGCCAAAATATACTTCCTGATATTCTGTAAAAACGCCCCATTTCTGAAACCGTAACCACATGGTTCACCGTTTTTATTTGGATAAGGAATAAGATAATCCCGTTCTTCATAAATAATATCATATCCATAAACTGGTTGTGCATCAATATTTTCAATAAATGAGGTAAAACCCATTTCCTGAAGCTTCTGGACCCCTCCCGGCTGCAATAATTCACCTATAATAACATCTCTCTCGCTCAGGTCTTTTTCAACAACCACAATATTTTTGCCCATTATGGCTAAATTGGCCGCAAGAGTGGCACCAGCAATTCCGGCACCGACAATAAGGGCATCTACTTTATAATTTATTCCGTTGTCTGACATTTGTCTTTTATGGATAACCCTAATTTATTTTTATCTTATTTCACTTAAAAAGAAAGCGTAGTAAGAAGATTACATTTCAAAGATATTGCTTTAACAGCAAAACTTAAAAGTTTGAATTCATTTTATTAGCCTAAAGCCAAAATCTGTATTTCTAATTTCTCCTATTAAAAATTTAATTCGATTATATTTACCTGATCATTTGTAATACCAGTACAATAGATCATAATCCTTATACTGTAGCCAATAATTTAAGAGTTGTAATTTGAAATATGTTATCTGATAATGGTCATTCCTATTGATAAAATTGAACAAGCTATTCAAAAAATTTACGGTTGGATGGCTGCAAATCAAACAGAAGAAGGTACCTGGCCTGTACCATATGACGGGCCCTTTTTTCTCTTGCCCCTATACATTTTTGCCCTTAGAATATGCGGCCGGCCCATAAGCAAGGAAACCAAAACAAAGATGGGAAGATACATTCTTAGACATCAAATACCGGATGGTAGTTTTGGAATACATCAGGAATCAAAAGTAGGCACCATTTTTACCAGTGTAATTAACTATGTTGCCTTGCGCTTTTTAGGTCATCTCCCTTCAGAACCACCACTCCGGAAGGCTTTAACCTGGATTCACGACAATGGAGGACCTTTGTATGCAGCGAGCTGGTGTAAATTTATCTTATCATTTCTAAATTTGTATTCTTATAAAGGGGTTGCTCCTGTACCCCCCGAGCTCTACATGCTACCCAGCTGGTTTCCCTTTCATCCCCGTAAAATTTCCGGTTATGTGAGGATCATTTATTTACCCATGTGCTACTTCTATCGCGAACGGCTGGCGATAGAACCAGATGAACTAATACTGCAGTTGCGAAAAGAATTATACCTCCAACCCTATGAGCAAATTAATTTTGCCAAACACAGAGGGACTTTTGCCGAAACTGATAATATATTTCCGGAAACAAGAATTTTTAAAATTTCTATGTGGTGGATTAAAAGAATAGATCCTCTCATCCCTAAATTCATTAAAAAGAAGGCACTGGCACTCGTGTATGAACACATAGAATATGAGGATGAAAATTCTTCTTTTATTAGGCAGGCCCCTGTAAATGCGGTATACAATACCCTGATATATCATTTCAAAGGCGAGAAAGTGAAACTGGAAAAGTCCTGGGAAAAACTACCATTATACTTATGGGAAAATGAAGATGAAATATTGATGCAGGGTTTTACTAATACGTATACCTGGGATAATGGATTCTATCTACAGGCCATGGGTAAGCAATGTACTGATCCATTGTTAAAACCTTTAGCCCTGAAAACACGAAAATTCCTACTGGATAATCAGGTGATGACGGAACTTAAAAACCCTTTTAAATACCATCGACTTCCAAGAGAAGGGGGTTGGACGTTTAGTTACCTGGATAATGGATGGGTAGTATCGGACTGTACCGCTGAGGCTGTTAAAGCACTGCTGGAAACAGAAGGCTTAGGTGATGAACCATTGTCAGATGAACGGATAAAAAAAGCCATCAGTTTTATAATGCTACTCCAGGGAAAAGATGGAGGATGGACAAGTGTGGACAAAGCAATAGGAAGCCCTAAACTAGAGTGGTTTAATGCAGCAAATGTATTTGTGGATATTATGGTCGACCATTCGTATGTGGAGTGTACCGCCAGTATTATTCAGTGTTTCGTTCAAATAAAACATAGCAGGCCACATTTGTTTACCTCTGAAATGGAAAATGCTATGGAGCGTGCCGTTAAATACCTGTTGAAGTCTCAATATAAAGATGGCAGTTGGGAAGCCCTTTGGGGCCTTTGTTTTACCTATGGAATTTGTTTTGTTGTGGAAGGACTGACTATGTATGGGATGAGTAAAGACCATCAGGCAATACAGCGTGCATGTACCTACCTATGGTCTAAACAAAAAGAAGACGGTGGTTGGGGGGAAGCACAGGAATCTGCCCTTGCAAGGCACTATATCCAGGCAGATGCCAGTGTGGTGGACCAAACGGCCTGGTGCATACTCGCATTATTAAATGGGGGTTATGCTGAAGATCCCCGGTTAATTAAAGCAATAGACTGGCTTATTGGCCAACAACGTGAAGATGGAGACTGGCCGGTGCAACCTATGAGTGGGTTGTTTTATAAAACAACCATGGTTTCTTACAGGAACTACAAACGTTATTTCTCACTATTGGCATTGAAGAAGTATAGACAAGAACTAAACCATAAAATAGCGTAAACCTCTTCATTTTTGTTGCCTAATTAATCTCGCATAATCAAGGAAATTAGTATCTTATCAATCCTATAACACACTTTTGGGCTTAAATCCAAGGCAGTAATCAGAATTCTAAAAAGGTTTAATCCGAAATTATTTACTTTCTCAAAATGAAACAAAAAAACAAAATAGGAGTTGGCATTGCCCTTGGCGCCGGAATAGGTGCAGCAATTGGAGTAGCTATGAAAGAAATAGCAACCGGTGTGGGAATTGGTGTAGCCGTTGGAGCAGCAATTGGAGCTCTAATGGATAAGAAATCAAATAAAGAGAATACTGATAAAAAATAATAAGCCCAATAGTTGTAACTAAATTATTTTACAGGCAATAAGTTGGTGAAAAATATGGAGACCTAAAGAACAAGACAACAAAGTCATCTGCTTATAATCATCAAAAGTAATTGGTAAATTGACCAAAGGAATTTATCTTACGGGCCTTTAGTAAGATAATCCTGTCTTGCTTAAAATACCATAATACCATATGATAAATATCAAATCCTTATCTATAGCCGTTGGCTTTTCTCTCCTAACCACAATATTCTTCAAACTTCATTCTCAGGACTTTTCATCCTTAGAATACCGCAATGTCGGGCCATACAGAGGCGGGCGAGTGACAGCAGTTGCCGGGATTACTTCCCAACCCTCCACTTTCTTTTTAGGAGCCACAGGAGGTGGTGTATGGAAAACGGAAGATTACGGCACCTCCTGGTATAATGTTTCTGACGGTTTTTTTAAGACCCCATCGATTGGGGCTATTGCGGTTGCCCAAAACGACCCAAATATCGTCTATGTGGGAACAGGGTCAGACGGCTTACGAAGTAACCTGATTGAGGGTAAAGGCATGTATAAATCGATTGATGGTGGTAAGACCTGGGTAGAAACGGGATTGTCTAGCGTTGGGCAGATAGGGGCTATTCGCATACATCCTGTTGATCATAATATAGTATATGTTGCCGCTCTGGGACGTTCCTTTAATTCAAATCCTGAAAGGGGTCTCTACAAAACTACTGATGGGGGCAAAACCTGGGATAAAATTTTATTTATTTCCAACAAGACAGGTATTTCCGATATAGAAATGATGCCAACCAATCCGAATATCCTTTATACAGCTGCATGGAAGGCCGAAAGAAAACCCTGGACCATAATAAGTGGGGGAACTCCGGAAGAAGGGGGCATTTATAAATCTATCGACGCAGGAAAAAACTGGACCAAAATTGAAAGTGGTCTTCCTGCAAAACTAATCGGTAAAATAGACCTTGAAGTTTGTCCGGCAGATTCTAAATTGCTTTATGCATTAGTTGAAGCACCTGAAGAAGAAGGTGGGCTGTATATTTCTGATAATCATGGTGAAACCTTTCAACAAGTATCTGACGAGAAAAAAATACGCACAAGACCTTTTTATTACACGAACCTGAAAGTAGATCCACAAAACCCGGATGTTATCTATAGCATGGCCACAGATTACATGAAATCCGTAGACAGGGGAAAAACCTGGTCATCACTTTCCGTTCCGCACGGGGATAATCACGATATGTGGATCAATCCTGAAAATTCAGAACTATTTATTCAAAGCAATGACGGTGGGGCAAACATAACACATAATGGAGGTAAAAGCTGGTCTACACAATTCAACCAGCCTACTTCAGAAATTTACCAGGTAGAGGTAGACAACCAATACCCTTACTGGCTTTACGGTGGGCAGCAGGATAACTATTCCACCATTGCAGTACCCAGTATGGCGCCATATGGAATCCAGGCAGCCGGAATTGGTTATATTATAAATACAGGTGGTTGTGAAACCGGACCGGCGGTACCTCATCCAACAAATCCTGATATTGTTTACTCCAATTGTAAAGGCCGATTTACGGTTTTTAACAAAAAAACCGGAACGGAAAAATCATTTTACGTAGGAGCCTCAAATATGTACGGGCATAATCCAAAAGACCTTCAATTCAGATTTCAGCGGGTATCCCCTATTCTGGTTTCCCCTCATAATCCAAAAGTTATTTATCATACATCGCAATATGTTCATAAAACTACCGATGAAGGTAAAACCTGGAAAACCATTTCCCCGGACCTCACGGCTTTTGAAGCAGATAAACAAGTGATTTCGGGAAGTCCAATTACGCGAGACATCACAGGTGAAGAATTCTACAGCACTATATATGCCATCCAGGAATCGTCTATAGAGGAAGGACTAATTTGGGTAGGTGCCAATGACGGTCCTGTTCATGTTACACGTAATGGAGGTAAAACATGGAAAAACGTAACTCCAAAAAACTTGCCCCCAGGAGGCAGGGTGGATGCCGTTGAGCCTTCGCCACATAATCCTGCTAAGGCCTATGTTTGTGTGCTTAGATATCAGTTAGGCGATCGGAAGCCTTATATCTATAAAACCGAGAATTATGGTGAATCATGGCAATTGCTTACACCGGGTACTAACGGTATACCCAAAGAATACTCTGTTAGGGTAGTTCGCGAAGACCCAGAAAAAGAAGGTCTTTTGTTTGCCGGTACAGAATATGGGGTTTTTGTTTCATTTAATGACGGAGCAACATGGATGGCATTCCAACAAAATCTGCCCATTACACCAATTTCCGATCTAAAAATTCATAGAGGAGATTTGGTTTTGTCAACTATGGGTCGTGGATTTTGGATCTTAGATGATATAAACCTACTAAGACAGGATAATTTAGTGAATATCAAGAATAATATATTATTCAAATCCAATTCTGCAATTCGATATAGAACCCCTTCCGGGGGCCGAACAAGTGAGTCCCCAAAGTATCCTAAACCCGGGTTAACCATTGATTACTTCTTACAAGAAGATATGAGGTCTCTATTAAAATTGGAAATTTTAAACGAAAGAATGGAGGTTATAAATACTTACATTAGCGATACTACAGGGATTTCAAAAGATACTGTAAAACGGAATATGAGTACAGAATTTCTTAATTATCAGGTAACTGATAAACTATCGGCAAAGAAAGGTTTCAATCGGTTTAGATGGGATATGACGACAACTGGCCCATGGAATAAGAAAGTCGAAGACCGCTATAAAAATGGTATTCTTGTAAAGCCCGGAATATATATGGCAAAGCTCACAATTGATGAACAGGTGTTATCGAAATCCATTCAAATAGCTATTGACCCTAAGGTTAAGGCTTCCGGAGTCGCTGAAAAAACAATAAGTGATCAGGTAGATTTTCAAATAAAGGTACGCGACTTATTAAATAAGGCATTATTGCTGGTCAATAATTTGGAAATAGAACAGGAAAATTTGGAGAATAAAGAGAAAGTAACCGAAGCGGATAAAACGAAATTATCAAAAATAAAAATAGTACTTGAAGAATTAAGAACAAAGGAAGGAATTTATGAGCAACCAATGTTGACGAGTCAAATCAAATATTTATACAATATGATGAATGAGGCCGATCAGGAGATTGGACAAGACGCATTGGACAGGTTTGCTGATTTGCAAAGCAAGTTTGTAGCCATTCAACAAAGTATTAACTAATGGTTTTAAATAGAAGAACATCATAAAAAAACGCCTCTATGAACATTTTTAAAAAACTCAAAACCTACAATAAACACGGACGACGAGTTGTAAATGATCCATTTCACAAAAACACCCTTGAAAAAACTAAGTTAGAACTCACCAAAACACCCCAAAGAACCAAGGTGATCAATTTTTTATTATCACTCTTTAAAAGTGAAACTTGTTATTTGGAAATAGGCGTACGAAATCCGGGGGACAATTATAACCACATAAATGCGGACACAAAGTATAGTGTAGACCCTGGTCTGGAATACAAGGCAAGTTCAATAGATTTTAAGATGACCAGTGATAGTTTCTTTGATAAATTAAATAATAATGAAATCCTATCTAAGGATATTAAGTTTGATGTCATTTTTATTGATGGTCTGCATCTGGCAGAGCAAGTTGATTTAGATATTAAAAATGCATTAGACTATATAAAAGACGATGGTTTTATAGTGTTACATGACTGTAACCCCCCAACGGAATGGCACGCAAGGGAGGACTATGATTACAAGAATTCTCCGGCACAAGGCTATTGGAATGGCACTACCTGGAAAGCTTTTTTAAAATCACGATTTAATCCTAATTTAAATTCCTGTTGTATTGATACGGACTGGGGTGTGGGTATTTTGTCTAAAAAACATCCTATAGGCGACAGCATAAAGAATACCAATCCATTTTATGAATATAAAGTTTTTGATAAAAACAGAAAATCAAGTCTTAATCTAATAGGTTTTGATGAGTTGAAAAAAATTTTAGCGTAATCTGTAGAGTTTTTGTTACCGAAACTTTATCTTCTCAAATAATTTCCTTAAGATGAAAATTTTTATCCCTGTCGTTCTGCTCATTCTCTTAGTCTCATGGACGTATCTTAATATAGGTAAACAGGACAGCAACTGGATTGCACTCTGGAACGGAAAAGATCTTACCGGATGGCATACTTTTTTAGGAACGCCTTACCAATCTAAAGAAGATGATACAGGAAATAAAATAATACCATTTGGAGTTGATCATGATCCTTTACAAGTTATAAAAGTTGTGGACACAGATCAAGGGAAGGCCATCAGGATATCAGGAGTAGCATGGGGTATGATTTATACCGAAAAAATATTTCAAAATTATCACTTAAAACTTAAGGTAAAATGGGGTGAGGACATGCACATCCCAAGGGAGAATGGTCCACGCGATAGTGGATTACTTTATCATGGGAATGGGGAACCCGGCTCAGAATTGGCATATCCCTGGATGAATTCGCAGGAACTTCAAATACAACAGGGAGATATGGGTGATTATTGGCCAGTAGGTGATACAGAAATAGATATCCCTAGTGTACGATTTAAAGAAAATTATTTTATTTACAAAGAGAATGCAGACTTACGAACGTATTATCTGGCGACCATTTTAAAGAAAGCAGTACATGATAGCTTGGCAAAGCGGCGTGTATTTAAGGCACTTGATGCCGAAAAAAAATATGGGAAATGGAATGAGATAGAGCTCATTACAATGGGCGACTCCAGTATCCATATTGTTAATGGAAAGGTAGTTATGCGTCTTTTTAATTCCAGAAAAATGAGTAATAAAGAGCCACTAAAATCCGGTAGAATTATGATTCAATCGGAAGGGGCTGAAGTCTTCTATAAAGATTTTTATTTGAAAAATATTACGGAGATTCCCGTCGAATTCAAAAAATAAAATATGAGGAAGTAACGGAGTTGAATTCTTAATTTCCAATCAGATTAACAGCTTTGAAATATCCAAAAAAAGAGCAAACAATGAAAAATATTTTGATCCTCCTCCTTTTGTCAAATTTTGTAATCACTAACCTAAGTGCACAGAAAATTGCTCCGAGTAAAAAACAAACAAAAGACATTCACTCCTTAATTGAGGACTACTCCAAAGCCAGAGAAAATAAGGACACAGTGCTACTAAGTTATATTTTGACAGAAGATATAGATCAATTAGTATCTTCAGGTAAATGGAGAAAAGGTAAAGAAGAGTCCATGAAAGGCATGCTACAAAGTTCAGTAAACAATCCTGGTACAAGAACCCTGATTATTGAAAATATTCGGCTTTTAAATCCTCAGAATGCAATTGTAGATGCGCGATATGAAATTCAAAACCCAGAAGGAGTTACCAGAAAGATGTGGAGTACTTTTATAGTTATAGCTATTGAAGGTGAGTGGAAAATTAGTGCAATCCGGAATATGCTGCCTGCCGGACAACAATAGATTCAATAAATGAAAGCCATTGTTTACACGCAATACGGATCCCCGGATGTTTTACAAGTTAAAGAGGTCCAAAAACCTGAACCTAAGGAGAATGAAATCCTGGTAAGGGTCAGAGCAACCTCTGTAAATAGAACAGACTGTGCTAACCTAAGGGCAAAACCATTTATTATGCGGTTTACTATGGGTCTTTTTAAACCTAAAAAGATTATTATGGGTACTGAATTTGCCGGCGATGTGGTGAAAGTGGGTAAAGCTGTAACTACATTTAAAGAAGGAGATAAGGTTTTTGGGTTTGACGATAGTGTTTTAAGCTCTTATGCAGAATATCTGGTTTTCCCGGAGAGCAAAGGTGTTTCAACAATGCCTGAAGACTTCAACTATCAACAGGCTGGTGCTTGCCTAGAAGGTGCTCATTATGCATACAACTTCATAAACAAAGTTAAACTCAAAAAAGGCCAAAAAGTAATGGTCAATGGGGCCTCCGGAAGTATTGGTTCCGCCACTGTTCAACTACTCAACTATTTTGGGAACCAGATCACCGGGGTATGCAACACCAAAAATATAGAATTGGTCAAATCTTTAGGAGCAGCAAAAGTTATCGATTATAGCAAAGAAGATTTCACGAAAGATCCGGGAAAATATGACTACGTTTTTGATACTGTAGGCAAAAGTACTTTTGGTAAATGCAAGTCCTTATTAAAACCGGGCGGTGTATATATCTCCTCTGAATTGGGGCCCTGGTCCCAAAACCTCTTTTATTCGCTTATTTCTGCTATTTTTGGCAGCCTTCCGGGCCAGGCTGGAAAAAAAGTAAAATTCCCTTATCCGCCGAATATAAAGCGAAGTGTACTCCTGGTAAAAAAACTGGTTGAAGAAGGTGATTTTAAGTCCGTAATAGACAGAACTTATCCCCTTGAAAAAGTAGCTGATGCATTCAGGTATGTGGAAAAAGGTCAAAAAACAGGAAATGTTTCAATCCTTGTAGGGCATAACTGAGAAATGTAACAATTCAATCTATCACTTCCTTGAGGCTGGCCTTCGGTTACCATAATACCTACTGGGTCTCCATGAAAACATGTCGCTTATCCTATTCTCCCCTGGGTATTTGTAATGCCTCTGGGTTATTACTTTGGGGAACTTTATAAGCCAACAGTTAATTCCTCTATTAGAGTTAAAAGATTATGGCAATTGGGAATTGGTATCACCTTAGCATTTTTTGTATTACGCTTTATAAATATTTATGGAGATCCCTATGCATGGTCTATTCAAAAATCTTTTGTTTTTACGGTCATGTCATTTTTAAACGTGACTAAGTATCCACCATCCCTGATGTATTTATTGATCACCCTCGGACCTTCTATAATATTCCTGGCTTTGGCGGAAAAATGGAAGGGTTTATTTTTTGATAAATTAATTACCATTGGCAGGGTACCAATGTTCTTTTACATTATTCATATTTACATCATACATTTACTGGCATTGATAGCAGCTGTGCTTACTGGCTTTAAGGCTTCTGATATGGTCATTGACTTCTGGGTAAACGAGCAACCCGAACTACAGGGATATGGCTTCAGTCTCTGGGTGGTTTATCTTGTATGGATATTGCTTATCATAGCATTATACCCCGTATGCAGCTGGTTCAATAAATACAAGAGTAATAATAGAGATAAATGGTGGCTTAGTTATCTTTAGATAAAAATTTACAAAATTGAACTTATAATTTTTATATTTCGTACTGATACAAAAATAGCTCTTATGAAAAATATTACGTCTTTTATTAAAACAACTCTGATTGGAGGATTGTTTTTTGTAATCCCCCTTGTATTGCTTGCTTTAATTATAGGGAAGGTTCTGGATGTTTTTCGAAAATTAGTTGCACCTATCGCGGATAAAATTCCCATTGAAGTAATCGGCGGAATTACCATAACCAGAATAATCGCGTTACTTATACTTTTATTGGTCTGCTTTATAGCTGGTTTATTTGCCCATACAAAAAAAATAAAAGAGTTGAGGAAATGGATTGAAACTAATATTCTTTCGCATATACCTGGTTATACTTTGTTAAAAGGTATGACCGAATCTGCTGCAGGAATTGAATCTGATGATTTAAAAGATGTCGTCCTGGTAAATATAGAAGAAGTCTGGCAGATTGGTTTTTTAATGGATAAAATTGATGACGAATTGTGTTCTGTGTATATTCCCGGTGCTCCAAACCCAATGTCCGGGGATGTTTTTTTCGTCAAAAATGAACGCCTTAAAATACTGGATTTACCAGAGTTAAGTGCAATGAAAATATATAAAAAATTAGGTTTGGATGCCAAGTCGGTTCTTAAAGGAGTAATCAATAAATCTTCGTTTTAGATAGAAGCTATTTGGTTAAGGTGAAGTATTTTTTATCTGCTATTTTTTGATCAAAAAAGCGGCATTATCCTTCTATTTCTAAAATTTTATCATTTATTTTTATTTTTGGATCAACTTTAGTTTAAGTTTAAAAAATATCAGGTTTCCTAAAGCAAAATCTAATTAAATCACAATCTTTGCTCATCATAATCAACTTAGAAAAATATGAATAACACCCCTTTGGAATCGGTCCCGCTTTATGTCATCTATATTGGTCTTTTTGTTTTACAATTGATGGCTTTTGAAATTGGCTATCAGATTACGAGGCGTAATAAAAAATTTAAAGAAGAGGTGGAACCGGGCACCCTGTCACCCATGGTAGGTGGGCTTATTGGCGTACTTGGGTTCCTACTGGCTTTTACATTTTCAATTGCCACCTCACAATATACCCAACGCAAAGAATATGTGCTTGAGGAAGCGAATGAAATTGGCACCTCCTACTTAAGGGCAGACCTTATTGAAACGAAAAACAAAATCGAAGTAAAAAAATTATTGAGGGAATATGTTGACGTACGCCTGCAGGCTTTAAGCAGCATAGATATTAATAAGGAGCTCACCAGATCAGTTGAGTTGCATCGTCTTTTGTGGAATGAAGTAACGGAAGCTGCCCTGTTTACACCCAATACGAATACATCTCTGATGATTCAATCGATGAATAAAGTTATTGATGTTCATGAAAAACGGGTCACCTCAGGATTGCGGAATCGGATTCCTCTTAGCATTTGGATAACACTTCTGGCCATCTCGTTAATGACCATGGCTACAATAGGTATTAAAGCAGGTTTTACAAAACCGAGGGGTTTAATTGCGGTTATTCCCATGATAATGGCCTTTGCTGCACTAACTACACTTATTGCAGATATTAACCGTCCTCAAAAAGGCTTATTTAAGATAGGGCAACAATCAATGATTTCACTTCAGAAGAGTATGGATAAGGACCTTAAATAAGCAAGGATCCGGCTTATTCGTATTTTTTACTAAGCACTATTATTTGGTCCCTTATTTATGCCTTTTAGCGGCTATCTCCTCCAGCTTATATCATGACAAAAGTCATAGTTCATCTTTTGTTAAATTTTTACCTTTTGAGATCAATTCAAAAAGCAAAATAATGGCCGCCGATAAAAAGGATAAGAGCTCATGGGCAATCGGAGGAACTACGCTAATTGGCTTAGGCGTAGGCCTGTTTTTTCTTCAAACCTCACCTATATGGTTCGTGGCATGCTTGATTACAGGAATTGGATGCGGTTTGGTTATTACGGCACTTTTATCATCCAGAAATGCCTAGAATAATTTAAGCTGGATGCCCTTTCCAATGCCACATCCAAACTCTGACTAGCCGGTTTAGAGCTATAAATAATATCTGAATGATTAATTTTTTTAGAAAAACAAGGAAGCAGTTATTTAGCGAAAACAGGTTTACCAAATATCTGTTCTATGCCATTGGCGAGATTATTTTGGTAGTCATCGGGATCCTGATTGCCCTGCAAATCAATAATTGGAATAACCGGCGGGTAGAAAAGGAAGAGGAAAAAAAGTCTTATCGGAATATTAAACGACAGATAGAAGATGACAGGAAAGAACTTACCGACGTTAAAGCATTTAATAACTATTTCTCGGATACTTATAAACACGCTAACGAAATTATAAGGGCAAAGGATTATACTAAATCAGATTCACTAGCCCTAATTGCTATGGGATTGTCACAATATTCCGATTTTAATAGTAGCGGAAATATTTATGAAACCCTCGTTAACAGTGGAAACCTAGAGCTCCTTAAAAACGATGAGATAACAAGTTTAATTCAGCAATTGGAAACCACCTATATATTTGCGAACAAGCTGGAAACTGTTCATTGGGAGATTATAATTAATGAATTATCTCCTACTTTAAAAGGCGTAATTAATTTTGATGCTTTTAAAGCTGTAAAACCGGAAAAGCTTTTTGAAGTGGAAATGCAAAATTTTATTGTTGAAAGTATTTATCTGACCTCGGCAAAAGATTCGGTTTATAGCAGAGCAATCCGAGAAATAGATACCATTGTCAGTTTAATAGATACTGAGTTGGGCACTGCAAATGACTAAAATTAGTGGTCTGCACTTTAGAAATTCTTTGAAGCATACATTAAAATTACCCTGAATATTCACAGCTTTATAAAAAGGTTTAAATAAAACTAAAACTGTCTCCTTCATTTACTATCTTGGAAACTTCAACTCCAGGAAATGGTGTAAAGCTATTATTTGGCTTTCTAAACAATAGTGCAATCTTAAAAAAAACACACTTAATTGAATCTAAATTGTACCCTAAAAAATATATAAATTATAACTCAGTTAAAAAAAGTATTCCCAATTCTTTTGCTATTGCCATTGTTTTTTCTGAAGGCTCAGGAAAAAAAAGAAGACAGCCTGTCTGTTCCGGAGGCCAAATCATTTGTTACAAAACATGAAATCATCAATGGTGGAAAAACCATCAGATATATGGCAACGGCTTCTGAAACCTATTTAAAAAATGAGAAGGATAAACCAGTAGCATCTATCTGGTCTGTTGCTTATACCCAGGAAGGGATAAGCGATTTTACAAAAA
>NZ_JBATKE010000133.1:0-17771 GCF_049669105.1 Eudoraea sp. | reverse complement strand
CATAAGAATGAAACATTTAAATGCTATAATTTTTGGGGTCGCTATAATCATTGCCGCTAATTTTTTGGGTAGCGCTTATGTAAAACGTTCAAATCCTGCACGAGTGATTTCTATTACTGGGCTGGGAAATGAGAACTTTACATCAGACCTTATTGTATGGGAAGGACGTTTTGTTGCCTTTAATACAGTTTTAAAGACCGCTTTTGAACAATTGAATAATGATAAGGAAATAGTAAGGGATTATCTGGTATCCAAAGGAATAAGCCCTGATAACATAATTTTTAATTCTGTACAGACGATTGAGCAACGGGACAATAAGTACGAAAACGGAAATTTTGTTGGTACGATCTTCAGGGGGTACGAGTTATCACAATCTGTTCAAATAGAATCGAGTGATGTGGCTCTGGTGGAAAAAGTATCACGTGAGATCACGGAACTTTTAAATAAAGGGGTCCAGTTTAATTCCTCACCTCCCCGTTATTATTACACTAAATTATCTGACCTTAAGATTAAAATGATTTCAAAAGCAACGGAAGATGCCCGTATCCGCGCCGAAAAAATAGCAGAGAATTCCGGAGGCACTTTGGGTGATCTTATTACTGCACGTATGGGTGTTTTTCAAATTACCGGACAAAATTCAGATGAGGCTTACAGCTGGGGCGGGGCTTATAATACTGCTGCCAAAAAGAAGACTGCTTCTATTACTATGCGGCTGGAATACAAGGTGCAATAGGATATTTTGGGGGTTATAATCAATCCTTTGTTATGTCTAGTAACAATTTATATAAATATTCTTAAATACCTGGTTTAAAAGTTTTTAAATTAATTCCTACAAATTGTATTATACTTAAATAATACTGTTTTTATTTAAATATCCTATTGTTTTAGATTATGCATTAAACTGACTTGAAGGAATTCAAAGATTATGAATTATTTTAAGCAAAAAAATATAGTTAAAAGAAAAAGCCCCGACGATGATCGCCAGGGCTTTTCAAATCAAAAACCAACCTAAACACATGAATTTGTTATGACACAATTTTATCTATAAAAAATGAACTTTTTCATAGCAATTTATATATATAACAATCTTCTCTAAAAATACCCTACCTCATTTTTTATTTTTTTACCTTTATATAGATGAAACCCATGGAAAGAACAGATCAGATTTTTAAAGATTTAAAGGAAGAACTAAAAAAAGGGAGCACACAAAAATCGCATCCCTTTCGGTACTTTACCCTGGGTACGGTAGGTTTGGATCGTTTGACCAGGCAAAGAACATTGGTTTTAAGAAAGGTTTCTGATGAACTCCTACTTTCTTTCTATACTGATTTCCGCTCAAAAAAAATTATTCATATAAAGGAAAATAATAAGGTGGGGGTATTATTTTATAATCCTGAGAAGCTCTTACAAATAAAAATTGAGGGAATTGCTACCATAATTAAAGGAAAGGCTATAGAAGAAACTTATAATAATGGGGTCCCGGAAAAAGCGCGCAAGGGTTATACCACTGCCATGGCACCGGGTACGCCACTCGAGGATCCAGCGGTCATAGAATACCTTAAAAAGGAGAATCACTTCTGTGTGGTTGAAATTACCCCTTTTAAAATAGAATACCTTAAATTACAAGAACCTGAACATCTGAGGGTTCGGTTTTCCAAGCGGCAAGAATTATGGAGCGGGGAATTCCTTGTACCATAAAACCGGCTCAATTCATTTCATAGTATCCAAAATAACCTGAATATCCTCTTCAGTAGTATCCGGATTAATAAAACAAAACCGGGCTACTGTTTCAATACTTTCTTTAGTTTTCCATTTACTGGGTGTCACCAGGGCTATCCCATCCCGGTGATTTGTATATGTCCAGTTTTTATAATCATCTGCAGACCAGCCTTTACGCCTGAATAGCACGCAGGAGAGCCCTGGCGGCCGAACCAATTCCAATTCCGGCCGGGATGAAATTAATTCCCCGGCCAAATTAGCTAATTCAATTCCTCGTTCCACCGCCCATTTATATTTATCTGTTCCGTGCATAGCAAGTGAAAACCACAACGGTAATCCCCGCAACCTCCTGGTTAATTGTATCTGGTAATCACAAGGATTAAACCCTTGCGCACCAGGATCTTTAAAGATATCCAGGTAAGAACCCTCCTGTGAATGAGCAGCTTTCGCCAATTCGGGATCTCTATATATAATAGCTCCACAATCATACGGGGAGAACAACCATTTATGGGGATCTATGGTTACACTGTCCGCCTTTTCAATTCCATCAAAAAGATGCCTAACAGAATCTGCTGCAAGAGCGCCACCACCATAGGCTGCATCTACGTGGAACCAAAGGTTAAGTTCCTTACAAATTTTTGCGATACCATTGAGGTCATCCACAATCCCCGCATTGGTAGTACCACCTGTAGCTACCACTGCAAAAACCCTATCCATGGTATTTTCATCCAGGGAATCAATTTTTTCCTGCAGGGCTTCGGCCGTCATTAGATCATCTGTTTCCACCAAGAGCAGATCGGCATCAATTACTTTTGCCATGGCCTTTATAGAAGAGTGTGCACCCACTGATGTGATGATGCATCCTTTTTTATTTTGATTTTCCCTATTCTTTCGCCAATATTCCCGTGCCGTTACGATAGCCGAGAGGTTGGCAGCAGTACCTCCGCTGGTGAAAACACCAAAGGCACCTTCAGGCATCCCGGTTAGGGATACCAGCCACCTCATGGCTTCATTCTCACAGAAAATACCGCCTGCACCTTCCATCCAATAGGCCCCGTGTATACTGGATGCCGAGGTAACCAGGTCAAACATGATGGCTGCTCGTGTGGGAGCTGCAGGAACAAAAGCCAGATGCCTAGGATGATCTATCGGAACGGTTGCTTTTACCAATACATTACGAAAAAGACGAAAGGCATTCTCTCCACCTATACCAGAAGGAGTGATGGTCTCCCCTGCCTGGCGCTTTAATTCCTCTTCTTTCCTGGGTGCTCCCATTTCTGGTGACTCATTGGTAATTCTATGAATGGCATATTTCATGACATCGAGGGTCATCTCTACCAACTCTATATCCACATTGTGCATGAGCTTTGTTTTTATCAAAAGTACTATGGAAAAGAAACCTATGCCATTAATTGGCTTAGTATTTTAATACCAAAAATTCCTGTTTTAAAGGGTTTAGTGCAGCAATTAAAAAAGGGATAAGCCCGTCTCCCAATTCCAGATAGAGTTCAGAAAAATTTAGAGAACGTTCCTGCAGGGATTGATTAGGGAATAACTTGTTCTGGAGTGCTGTTAATCTAATCACCTGGTCTTTAAGTTTTATTTTCTGGGCTTTTAATAATCTTTTTTCCAGATGGTTAAGTCCGTTTATTTGCTTTACTTCCTGAGCCTTTATCGCACCAAGAAAGGACTTATCTGTTTCTTCGGCCAATTGGTAAAGCGCTTCAAACTGATTTCTCAGATGCTCCCTTTGACTGGAAAAATCGATATCAATATTGGAAATTTCCCGAATTCTTTTATTTATAAGACTGTTTTGCTTTAAAAACAAATCTGCCGGATTTAAATCTAAATTTTGAATTTTTTTATTCTCCTTTTCTGATATCATCAGGGCTGAATTTCGCAACAGCAAGATGGGAAATACCACTTTCATGGCGTCAAAGGACGATTTAAGCTCAAGCCAATAGGCCAATTCGCCACCTCCGCCAATATAACAAAGGTTAGGAAGGACTACTTCCTGGTAAAGGGGCCTGGTAACCACATTAGGTGAAAATCTTTCAGGATGGGCATCCAGTTCCATGAGTATTTCATCCTCTGTGAATTGAATTTTAGTATTGTTAACATAAAAATCTCCGTCTTTTTCCAGAAGCCTTTCCCTAATCTCATCTTTTAAATAAAAATGATTGATCTCCCTAGGGTTAACCTGAATGTTGTACGAAGAAGACACAGATTCAAGGGCAGTAATAGTCTCATTTACTTTTTTATAAGGCAGGTTATCAAGAATATCCTTCTTTATATAGGGTATAAAAAGGTTTTTTAGTTTAGTGTTATCCCCATCTACGATGACCAATCCGTACTCTCCAAAAAGGGTATTGGCCAGGTATCTGGTAGCTTCAGAAAGTGAATTGTGCTCCAGGTAGGCTTTTTTGAAAAGATCCTTAAGATTTTCTGCATGGATATTATGGCCCACTTCCTTTGAAAAAGTCTCAAATACAGCCTCTAAGCCTTCTGTACTTAACGTTCCTACCGCTCCTGAGGCATCGCGGTTCCATTGTACCTTTTTGCTGTGGAGATTAAAATAATTAATCTCATCAAAATCATGATCTTCTGTGGCCATCCAGTATACCGGTACAAAAGTATTCTTAGGATAGGATTTTTTTAAAGCTTTTGCAAGATTTATAGTACTGATAATCTTATATAAAAAATATAAAGGACCCGTAAATATATTCAGTTGATGACCAGTAACTACCGTAAAGGTTTCGTCTTGTGCTAAAGCTGAAATATTAGCTACTGTAGTTTTTGACGCCTTTACACCTAGGTATTGTTCTTGAAGTACCTCGTTTAGTATTTTCCTGTTCCTCTGTGGAAAGGTATTGGACTTCTCCTCCATTTGAGCCTTAAACTCTTCAATCTTTGGAAACCTGTTGTAAAAGGGTTTTAGCTTCTTGTTTTCGTCCAGATAGTCGGAAATAAGTGAAGAAAAATATCCAGTTTTTTTAAATGGTATACAGGCTACTTCCATAGAAATTTCTAAAATCCGATCAAAGATAAAATTCTCGGGTTTTACTCTTCCCAAAAATACGTTAAGATGTATTAACTACACAAAAATGAGGAACCAATTCCTTGAAAGCCGTGTACTTTGGCGACCCATAAACGAATAACACCGAACTTAAAATGTGATTTCCCGAATAATCCTTAGCTTTAGCGTCCTAATTTGAAACGCCAGTTTATGAAGAGACTTTTACCCGCAGTGGTCCTCCTAATTACTATCGCTTTAAGTGCACAAGAGCTAAAATCACCCTCAGAATTCCTGGGCTATGAGCTTGGCACGAGATTTACACGTCATCATCGGGTAGTAGACTATTACCAGTATCTTTCTGAGGCTGCAAAAGACCGTATGCAACTGCATGAGTACGGAAAAACATATGAACAAAGACCACTGCTTTTGGCCTACATTTCTTCGGCCGCAAATATGCAGAATCTTGAAACCATAAGAGAGGAGCATTTAAAAAGTACGAGTAGTATGAGCAAATCTACAAAAGTTATAGTTTGGCTCAGCTATAATGTGCATGGAAATGAGAGTGTAAGCACAGAAGCTTCTATGCAAACCATTTATGAATTATTAACCAACAAGCAGGCCTATCTGGAAAACACAGTGGTAATTATCGACCCCTGTATTAACCCGGACGGCCGTGACAGGTACGTGAACTGGTATAATCAATTTAAAAACACCCCTATTCAATTAAACCCGGAAAGCAAGGAACATAATGAAGGCTGGTGGAGCGGGCGCAGTAACCATTATATGTTCGATTTAAACCGTGATTGGGCATGGCTTACCCAGTTAGAAAGCCAGCAACGGCTTCGCTATTACAACAAGTGGCTCCCGCATATACATGTAGATTTCCATGAGCAAAGCATGGATTCCCCATATTATTTTGCGCCGGCATCAGAGCCGTTTCATGAAGTGATTACAGATTTTCAGCGGGATTTTCAGGTGACCATGGGTAAGAACCATGCCAAATATTTTGACGCCAACGGTTGGTTCTACTTTACAAAAGAGCGCTTTGATCTGTTTTACCCCAGTTATGGGGACACCTACCCTACCTACAGTGGTGCTATTGGGATGACCTATGAACAGGGAGGCGGAGGCAGGGCCGGACTAGGAGTTATTACAGGCAATGGAGATACCCTGACCTTAAAGGATCGTATTGTCCATCATTATACCACAGGAATCTCTACCGTGGAAGTTGCGGCCAGCAACGTGACCAAATTAAATGAAGAGTTTCAAAAATTCTATCAACCTAAAAATTATAAATACAAAAGCTATATTCTAAAGGGTCCGGAAGATCATTTGAGAGCACTTACTCAACTTCTGGACCAGCATCAGTTGAGTTATAGTTACGGAACTGATACTAATGTTAAAGGGTTTAATTATAAAACCGGTAAAGCAGGGAGTTTAAGGACTAATTCAGAAAGTCTGATCATTTCTACCAACCAGACCCGCGGAACGTTGGTAAAGGTGCTATTTGAACCCAATGCCAGGCTGAGTGATTCGCTTACCTACGATATAACCGCATGGTCCCTGCCTTATGCCTATGGATTAGATGCCATTGCTTCAGAGAGTTTAGTCAGCAAAACTTCAAAGAAAGAGGATTTATCGAAAAAGGAGGTTTTGAGCACGAATACATACGCCTTCCTGACGGATTGGAACGGCATGGATGATGCGCGATTTTTAGCTGAATTACTTCAAAAAAAAATTAGGGTGCGTCAGGCTCAAAAGGCCTTCACCCTGGAAGGTAACCGTTATGAAAGCGGAAGTCTTATTATCACGAAAGCTGATAATGACGGAAGAAAGAATTTTACCAAAATACTAAGTGAGGCTGCCGAAAAACATCATAAATCACTAACAGCAGTTAGTAGTGGCTTTGTGGATGAAGGAAAGGACTTTGGATCGAGTTTTGTACTAATGATCCCGTCGGTAAAGGTAGCCGTTCTGGGTGGTGAACCAACCTCTACCCTACGTTTTGGAGAGATATGGCATTTCTTTGAGCAGCAGTTGCATTATCCTATTACTGTTTTGGATGAGAACACCATAAACGGGGTGGATCTTTCCAACTATGAGGTGTTGATTCTCCCCGGAGGTACAGGTTATGAACGATTTATGGATACACTCATGCTCAGCCGTCTCAAAGAATGGGTAGGTCAGGGCGGCAGGCTTATTGTCATGGGCAAGGCCATTGCCTCATTGGACGGAGAGGATGGGTTTGACATATCTGCCCGGGAAGAAGAAAAGGATAGTACGGAAAATCTGGTACAACCTTATGAGAACTTGCAGCGTGAGGAGATTAAAAACGACATTACAGGAGCCATCTTTAAAACAAAGGTAGATGCTACACATCCGCTGGCCTTTGGGTATAAGGATGCTTATTTTAGCCTTAAACTGTCAAGTGACAGCTATGACTATCTGGAAAGCGGTACTGTGGCTTATATTTCCAAGGATACCTTGCCGATAGCTGGATTTGCTGGCAGTGAAGCACAGAAAAAAATGGCTAAAAGCCTTGTTTTTGGTGTTGAGAAGCACGGAAAGGGGCAGGTAGTCTACATGGTGGATAACCCTCTCTTTCGCGGGTTCTGGGAAAATGGCAAACTTTTTTTTGTCAATGCTATCTTCATGGCCAAATAATTCTGTTCCACCAATTAATAAAGCATAAAGGCCACCATAATAATTCCTATTGCAGCCACTGGCACAATTATGAGCATATACAAAAAGGAGATAATGCCTGCTTTAAAAAAAGCACCCACCCAGGAGCTCTTGTAAAAATTGCGCAGGGCTAGCATTAAGTATATAGCAAAAGAGAAGCAAATGAGCACTTCTAACCAAATGGGAATCTCCCATACTTTATTCACCAGGAGCATGATACTAAACGAGGTGAATATAAAAGTGAAGAAATAAAAGCTAAACACCAAATGGTGAGTAAAGGTGGCGGGTTTCCAGTAAAACAATTTCAGAAACATTGCAAAAAATGGTAAAAGTAAAAACATTGCAACGGGAATAGTATCATATAATGCCTGCAGGATGCCCCCGCCTTGTTTTTCATAAAACTTCAGCATTTGGGTATAGAACCTGCGGGTAAATGCATTGGCATCTTCCTTCATTCCCATCGCCTTAATTTTCTGATCTAATGGAGCTCCGGCCGTGATAAGGGAGTCTAACTTCTCGCGTTTAAAACCAAAGGACAAATTGGCTACCTGGGGATCTGAAACCATTACCGAATCTAATTCGGCCATATCTTTGTCTGATATCCCAATAATCTTTTGGTTTTTTTTCAGGGCTTTTTGGGCTTCTGCAATGCCCAAAGAATCTGTATTTACCCGAACAGAATCAAGGTTGATTTCCTGCTCAAGGCCTTTTTTGATTGCCTCAGAAACTTCATTATCTGCTTTACGAATGGTAAAAGAAAAGATAAAGAAGAAAATGACAGAGATAAAAAGGTAAAACTGTGCAGGATGCAGGTACTTAAGGCGTTTGCCATCTACAAACCTCCGGGCCAGCACGCCGGGTTTTATCATAAGGGTCCCAAAACTCCTGAAGAACCGGGCATCTATAGAAATATAATTATCTATTGTGTTGCTAAAGAGGACCCCAATAGTAAGGTTATCTGCTGTTTCCTGCCCGCAGTAAGGACAATAATCAAAAGAGGCATCAAATGTTTTCTCGCAATTTTTACATTGTTCAGTAGTTGGCAGTTCAGAGGTTGGCATAAAGTTTACTTTGAATAAAAATACAAAAAGCTGGGATACTTCAAACTTTCCTGTCAATAACACAAAACTCCAAATATCATGCAGAGATACCCTCTACTTCTAGAGCTCAATAGAAAGGTCCTCAATGAAGAACGTAGCTTTAATTACTTAAAGCCCAATGCCTGAGCTGATTAAAAATACAATTTGACCCTCCAAGTGAGTAGGCGGAACTTTACCGGAAACTACTATGATTTATACGCATGTTGCCAAAAAAGATCTTTTACAGATCCGTAGTCCATTGGATGAAGCTGTAGAGGGCCTAATAGAATCTGATAAAAAAACCAAAAAGGTGTACATATCCCAAAAATATTTGGGATATTAGGGTAAATAAGTCCGCATATAACAAGTTAGCATTCATATAACAGAGAACCCATGGCAACATTTAAATTTCCAATATTCACAATCATAGTTATCTTGAGCAGCTACTTTCCAATGGCGCAGCAGGAAAAATCAAAAACCTCTTATCTGGAAAAAGGAACTACTGTTTCCTTATTAAAAATTACCACATTATCAACTATGTTGGCAGATCAGGGCATTGGTGAATGGGGGTATTCGGCTATAGTCGAAGTAGACGGCAAGAAAATACTATTTGATACAGGACAGAGGCCAGAAACAGTTTTGCAAAACGCGCTGGATTTGGGTATCGATTTGTCCGAAGTGGAGGACGTTTTTCTGAGCCATTACCACGGAGATCATACGGGTGGACTCCTAACACTAAGAAAAGAACTAAAAAAAATTAATCCCAATGCCTTAATTCGAGTCCACGTAGGGAAAGGCATATTTAACGAGAGAGTTGGTTTCAAGAATAATATGCCCCAAATTAAAGAAGCACTTGAAGCGGATGGAGTGCAGTTCATTGTATATGAACATGAACATAAATTATTCCCTGGTGTCTGGATAACCGGACCAATAAAACGAGTATACGATGAAAATAATTGGTTTAGCCATATCAAAATAAAAATGGGCGATGAATATATCGAAGATTACGTCCCGGAAGATCAGTCTCTTGTATTTGATACAGCAGAAGGGTTTGTTTTAGTTGCCGGATGTGGTCATGCTGGAATCATTAATACACTAGAACAAACTAGAAATAATATTTACAACAAAGAGGTACTTGCAATTATTGGTGGTTTTCATTTACTTGATGCTACTGATAAGCATTTAAAATGGACTGCGGACAAATTACATGATTTTGGTGTCTCTAAAATAATCGGAGCCCATTGTACGGGGATTAATTCACTCTACACACTGAGGAACCTAATGAATTTGAGCCGTTTTAATGCTGTGGTCGGATCAGTCGGTGACAGTTTTGATTTAGAAAATGGTATAATTGCTGGCCATATTGCTCGATAAAAAAGCGAAGAAAGTAGTTTAAACTAATGCAAACAAAAGATAAAATGCATTGAAACGCATTTTATCAAGACCGTTAGCTACAATATTGAAAGACGTTCCATCCTAATTTATCTACAATTCAGTTATTAAAAAATCAATCGGTACTTAAAATTAAATAGTTTCATACGAGTTAAATCTGAAAATCATGAAACTATTGGTAATTGGTGGTACTGGAAAAACAGGACATGAACTAATTAAACAAGGCTTAGCACAAGGACATGTTATAACAGCAGTTGTTAGAAAACCTAAAAAAATAAAATACAGTAATCCAAACCTCTATGTAGAGAAAGGAGATGTGCTGGTTCCTAAAAGCTTCGAAAGACTTGTAAAAGGACAGGATGCCGTGCTGTCTGCCTTAGGTCATAAACAATTCATTATTAGGACAACAATACTCTCTCGAGGCACAAAAAATATAGTATCAGCAATGTCCAGAAATCAGGTTAAACGGTTTATCTGTATTACATCACTTGGTATTAATGACAGTAAGTTTAAGCTAGGGCTATATTACACTCTATTTACGATTCCTTTTATTTTGTACTTCTACTTTTTAGATAAATCTAAACAAGAAAAAATAATCATGGACAGTGCGTTAGAATGGACAATTGTAAGACCTGGGCAACTAACAAACGGAAAAAAAAGAACTATCTATAAGCACGGTTCAAATGTCGGTCATTATATATTGACTAAAATGATTTCTCGCGCTGATGTAGCTCATTTCATGCTTTATATTTTAAATACAAACTCTTATTTAAAAAGTACTGTGGGAATAACTAATTAAAACTGTAGCTAACAACGTGTCCTATGAAAAAGCAGCGTGTCCGTTATCTTTAATTTATAGCAAATTCTTAAAGATATGAAAACAGAACACACTGCTTTTACATAGATGCAATAGCTCATTGCAGCAGAATTTCAAACTTGAAATTCCTGCAATCAATTATCTTTGGTAAAGACAAGACAATTTCCGTTGGAAATGTCCGCAAATAATCATACACGGAAACGTTGTGTATCATTTAAAATAAAACAAGAAATAAATTCTAAAACAAATAATTATGGAAAACGTAAAACTGAAAATACCAAATTGGTTTTGGGTTGTATCGATCTTCTTTCTTTTATGGAATATCATGGGAGTTCTTTCTTTTTTTGCACACACTTTTATATCTGAAGAAGCTTTGGCAGCATTGCCTGAAAAAGAAAGAGAACTTTATGGAGACTATCCCATTTGGACAACTCTTGTTTTTGCAATAGCAGTATTTTTTGGTTTGTTTGGCTCTTTAGGATTACTATTAAAAAAGAAATGGTCTAAACTCGCCTTTATCATCTCTTTTTGTGCAATAATTCCACAAATGATTCACAATGTTTTTTTTACAAAATCTATGGACGTATATGGCCCTGTGCAAGCAACTACAATGCCTTTAATGGTTGTGATTTTTGGATCGTTGTTAATATGGTTTTCAAATTATTCAATAAAAAAGAATTGGATAAAATAACGATACAAAACAAAAACTATAGCGCATAAAAACGCGCCACAGCCAAACCGTTATAGTACATTGGAATTATGATAAGATATAAATCAAAAATTGGATATGCCATTTTAGCTTTCACCATCTTGGTTTTTTGTACCACTATTGGATTGACTATCGGTCAGGGCTCGCCAATAAATGATTTACCCTCCATGAGCGGAATATTAATACTTGCATCCGCCTTTATTATTTATCTTTTTTTAAACATAGAATACATAATTGTTGAAAGAAAATTAAAAATTAAATGTGGATTTATTTACACTAAGGCATTAAATATTGATATGATTAAGTCAATAACCAAAACTAATAGTATTATCTCTGCGCCTGTCGCTTCATTGGACAGAATTGAATTGCTTTATGATGATAATGGCAAATTTGATTCAATTATAATTTCGCCAACGGATAAGGTTAATTCTGCAAAGAAATTAATGTAAATAAATCCGAATATCATTAATAAAATAATTGAATACGACTTAGGACGGCTATAATTCATTTTGGCTAAACCCAACTTCAAATTTTATCTTATTTTTAGAACATAGAACCAAGTTAAATGCTATGAATAAAGCTTTGCCGTGCCTAAGTTAATTTTTCCAAACAAGGTTTGGAAACCCAACGCCGGACTCGCTGCAAACCAAACGAAATGATAGCCAGGACCGTTATGCCCAATTCGACTTCAAATTTTTAACTATGAAAAGAAATGTATTTAAATTTCTGACTTTAGGTGGAATTATAGGGTCGATTCTCTTTACTGTAATCACCTTATTAAGTGGATATTTACAAACGGACTATAATCCTCTCAATAATTTTGTGAGTGAATTAGGAGCAACCAATTCTTCAACTGAACTTTTAATGAATCGTATAGGTTTTATACCATCTGGAATACTTTTTAGTCTTTTTGGATTTTCTCTTTTAATTAATGTTTCCAAAAGATTAAAATCTAGAATCGGATCTCTTTTGATTATGATTTTTGGACTTGGAATGACATTAGCAGGAATATTTTCTTGTGACCCAGGTTGTCCTTACATCGGAACAATGGAATCTATAATTCATGATAGAGTATCTGCTGTAACTTTTATATCAGCAATCTTGGGAATTATTCTTATGGGCATATCATTTAAGAAAATGAACACTTTTCGAAATATTTCACTTTATACAATTCTGACAGGTTTTATTTCTCTAATACTTATGATTATCATGATAAGCTCATTCGAATCAAGAAATTTAACTGGATTATGGCAGAGATTGCTTCTCTTATCGATTTTTTCTTGGACAATAGTAGTTGGTCTTCGCGTATTTAAAAACTTTAATGAATTGAAAACCGAATCGGATTAAAGAACCAGGGATAGCACCGTGTAAAAATAATTGCTTGATACTTGCTTACTTGGAAAATGCCGCGGATTTTCCTCTGTTCTGTTCCATTTTTAGTAAGTTAATTGCTTAAACTCGCAACTATCCTTACACATACCGCAATGTGCAAGCTGATCTAAAAAAATCTATCATAAAATAAAATACATTGTGAAAATTTTAATCACATATTTTGGATTTGCATATATTATCAGTTGGATAGTTTGGTTTCCTCTCTATGGACAGGAATTAGGATTAAAAGTTATGCCAATTATTCCCTTCCAACACGGTATAGGAGGACTTGGACCTTTAGTTGCATCTTTTTTGACAACTTGGATTTATTATAAAAATAAGGGGCTGAAAAAATTATTTAAAAAGTGTATTCAAATAAAGCCCATTTTATATCTGGTAATTGCGTTGTTAACCCCATTTTTACTCGCCTTAATCGCTACAATTATGAACTCTGCTATAAATGAAGCGCCTATTAACCTATCAGGTCTTCTGACGGTAAAAGAATTTCCAAACTTCAACCTATTGACATTTTTTATTTACAATTTGATATTTTTCGGATTTGGAGAAGAAGTTGGTTGGCGTGGTTTTGCTTTACCAAGAATTCAAAATAAATTTAACGCTTTGACATCAAGCATTCTTTTGACAATTTTTTGGGCATTTTGGCATTTGCCTTTATTTTTTAATGGACCTGGTTATACATCAATGGAATTTACAGACGTTTTTGGATGGTTTTTTAGTCTTCTAACTGGTAGTATCTTATTATCTTGGTTATTTAATTCATCAAAAGGAAGTATTCTCATATGCGCTGTTTTTCACAGTACAATTAATATTGCATTCACAGCCGATTTTGCTGACCAAAATATAGTTAATTATATGGGATTTTTAATAACGGTTTGGGGTATATTGACAATCATTTACTTTAAACCAAAAAATTTAGCCAAAATTGAACGAGAGAAAAAACCAGCATATAACAAAGTATAAAATCAATGCAAAGCCCTAATTTCATAAAAAACCGTTTTGAGTAATTCAAAAAAAATGACCCATTCTGAATGAATATGCCAAAAAAACAAATAAAACGAATTCTCAGAATAGTATTTATTTTGGCAAGCATATCCTCGCTGTTCTTTGTACCATGGCTTTTGGTTAAGGCGTGGATACTTCCGCTCCCGGACACGGTTCAGCAACAGTTAGATGAGGCTATTGGTCATGGATTTGACGGAATGATTGTTTATGTAGACCAAGCTGGTAAACCACCCCAGTATTTTGCTGCCGGATGGCACGATCGAGAGTCCAAGATTCCTGCCAAACCTCAAGCCCTATTTAAGATTGCCAGCATCAGCAAGCTGTATGATGCTGTGGCTATCACCAAATTAGTAAGTGATGGACTTCTTTCTTTGGATAAAACCATCGCCGATTATTTACCGGAGCTTGTAGGAAGAATTGAAAACGCTGATAAAATTACCTTGAGATTGATGATACAGCATAGAAGTGGAATTCCCAATTTTACGAACGCTCCGAATTTTTGGGCGGCTCCAACAGAAACCTATGAAGAAAGTCTTGCATTGATTCTGGACCAGCCGGCCAACTTTGAACCCGGTGAAGACTATGAATATTGTAACACTAATTACCTATTAATCAATAAGATAATGGATGACACATTAGGTTATGGGAACTTCCAATTCATTCAGGAAGAAATTCTAATGCCGCTAAATCTTAACAATACCTTCGGTTCACTAAGTGAAGTAAATATAGACGATGTGATGAGTGGCTATCATGTAGGACACCCCTTTGATTTAAAGGCAGACGAACATGGCATGTTAGCCACAGCAGAAGACGTGGGTACTTTTCTGAGGGCCTTGAATGATGGATCATTGTTTGAACAGGGAGAACAGGAAATATACTCCTCCATTTATGAGTATGAACATGCCGGTTGGGTTCCGGGATACCAGAGTTTCGCAAAATATCACAAAGACCTTGATGCTGTTGTTATTGAGTTCTACAGCACAACGGATCCTAAACTGTACAATTGGAATTTGTCAGAAATCATAAACAATAGAATTGTCAAAATACTGAAAAAGGAAAAAGCTCATAACAATATATAAAAGGCATTAAAACGACCTTTATACAAACCGTTACCCACTATTTGAAAAAAATATTGCTTGTAACGAAAGTTTCGATGAATCGTCTTAACTCTAAACCAATTTAAATTTGAAATACTTAAATCCGAATGTTAGAAAATCCAAAAGTAAATATCAAAATTAAACTTGCTGCATTGTGGGCTTCAGCAACTTTCTGCTATTTATATGGTGATTATTTTGAGCTATACACACCTGATAAAGTAAACAGTTTAATAACAGGCGATAATAATTTGGATAGTCCCACCATATTATTAATAGCGTCTATAATTTTGGCGATTCCATCTGTAATGGTGGCAGCTTCAATTTTCCTTAAACCAAAAATAAACCGAATTCTTAATATCTTATTTGGAACATTATTTACTTTAATGATGGTGATAATAGGAATCATTTCAACTGACGAATGGTACTTATTCTACGTTTTTTTAGCCTTTTTAGAAAGTATTATAACTGCTTTAATTGTTTGGTATGCTTGGAAATGGCCTAAAGAAAATAATTAAACCCGCTACCATTGTATATGCGATAATACTACCTAAACGGTCGCGCTAGGCATAGCCTTCCCGTTATCGCTAATTTATAAGATTAAACAGATAAATAATATGACTATAAATGACAAACAAAGTGAGTTAGTAACGACAGCAAGAACCGCAGGAATTTGGTACTTAGCATTGGCAATTTCAGGCATTTTGGGATTTCTGATATTTCACCCTCAGGTATTTGACTCAGAAGACTCTCAGAAAACACTAACAAATCTGATTGACCTTGAATCCCTTGCCAGAACGCGACTTCTATTGGAATTTGCAATTATTGTTTCACAAGCTCTCACCGCAGTATGGTTTTATAAATTGTTTAGAAATATAAACGAGTGGGCAGCATGGACAGTTGGCATTTGGGGAATGATAAATTCCGTAGCAATTATGATTAGTGCCATTTCAATGGGTTCCGCTATTGAAATTGCAAGTTCTTCCCAAACCATTGAAGACAAAGTAATATTAATCGAACTTTTAAGCAGTTTAATTACAAATGCTTGGAGTGTCGGCGGCCTTTTCTTTGGGCTTTGGCTTATCCCATTGGGATACATTATAACCAGCTCAAAAAGGATGCCTGTTTGGTTGGGTCTAACCCTGATTGCTGGTGGTTTCGGCTACTTGATAAGTACTACAATTAATTACATTGGAATTGAAAGCCCCTTGTCAGGTTATTTAACCATTCCAGCTACAGTTGGAGAATTCTGGATGATAGGATATTTATTAATTTTTGGAATACGACCAGCGAATGAATGATTAGTAATAATGCCAAAGGAAAAAAGGCGATAACAGCGTATAAAACTTATGGCGTGAATGGTGGTAAATTCAAGCTTTGCACTTTTAAGTAAGTTTGTTGCAAGCTGACATGAAAGTGCTTAAAAAACCGACACAAGTCATATACTTAAATCGTTGTAATCAATTATGAAGAACCTTTTTCGATTTAGAAAATTACAGTTCAATTGGCAATTTGGTTTGACCTTAATCCTGTTATTTGGAATACCACGCTTTTTACTTGTTCTGGAGGCTAATCGGACTGGAAACTACAATTTTACTTCAATAATTTTTGTGATAATGGTACTTGCGCCGTTTTTGCTTTTATCAAATAAGGGGCGCGAAATAATTGGAATAAAATGGACGAAAAATCTCAAATGGCTAGGTATTTCATTTGTACTAGGAGTTTTTGCATCTACAATAATATTTTTTCTTGGAAAATATCTTTACCAAGAATCTATAGAAAATTGGTTTGTGTATATCTCAAAATCATATAGCAGTATCCCCGTTGATGAACTTAAAGGAGATAACAAACTAGTATACTTTGCAATGTTTGCGGTAATTGGAATGACTTTCAGTCCGATTGGCGAAGAGCTATTATACAGAGGACTAATCCATCAAAGTTTCGTTCCTAAATTCGGAAATAACAAAGCGTCAATTTTGGACAGTTTAGCATTCGCCATTGTTCACTTGGCTCATTTTGGAATTGTACACACTAACGGGAATTGGAAATTCTTGTTTGTACCCGCTTTTTTATGGATGACACTAATGTTCCTGACCAGTAGGCTATTTTTTTATTCCAAAAACAAAACAGGATCGATTTATGGCGCTATCCTTAGTCACGCAGGGTTTAATTTTGCGATGACCTATTTTATATTTTACTATATCCTGTAAATAACTAAGGACAACAAAATCTACAAACAATAAGGGCTTCGGGAGTATTCGAAAGGTTTGTGTATTTTTATGAAGTCCGCAAAATCTTTTGGATTTACTTATGTGATTCCTATTTTTAACAAGGAATTCGTGATAAGGCTGCGCTAAGCTGGCTTTTTAAAGTGGAAAAGGTAAAAACTACGCTAAAAAGTGTGGCAGGCAAAAACAAAAAGCTTTGGCTACGAGTGCAGACGGAAACGAAACGTTTCTTTGCCTGCCCTACTTGCCATAACCGAACCGTTGTGTACAACTTGATTTAATTATGAGGTTAATTACCATATTATTTTTCTTTACAATATTCCTTAACAGTTGTAAAGTTGATCGGAGTGATCGTTTTGAATCGGTCAATTTTGAATTGGTGAAACTTGGCGACGGCGTGTATAGCTGTATTCATAAATTTGGGGGAAAGGCAATTTGTAATGTTGGTATAATTGATAATGGAGAAGAAACTATAATCTTCGACAGTTTTCTCTCTCCTGACGTAGCAAAAGAATTATTGGAAGTTTTAAAGGAAATGGATCTATCTCCATTGAAATATGTTGTAAATAGTCATTCACATAATGACCATATTCGAGGCAATCAAACTTTTCCAAATGATATTAAAATAATCAGCACTACAA